>CAZBQM010000035.1:0-25854 GCA_964494045.1 uncultured Rikenellaceae bacterium | reverse complement strand
CTTATTACGAAATGGAATCCAGGCAGGTAAATGGAAAGCAGGAAGGTATTATTCATTTCACAGGAAATCACTCCATACTTAGGGGAAACCAAGCTGTCAAAAATCGGGAGGTACCTACCCCAGGGGATTCAGGAAAGGGGGAAGGAGATAAGGACTTTCATGCCCCGCTATGGTAGTATCAATGAGCGGAGAAACCAGCTCCATGAGGTGATCAGGCTTTCGGGAATGAACCTTATCATTGACGATACCGATCATCCTCTGATAATAAAGGTGGCTTCAATTCAGTCAGCCAGGATGCAGGTTTATTTTATTGACAACGAGGATTATTTCCAGAGGAAACATGTAGTATCCGATTCGTCGGGCAGGGAATTTGAGGACAATGACGAACGGGCGCTTTTCTTTGCCCGTGGTGTTATTGAGACTGTCAAAAAACTCCGCTGGGCTCCCGACATAGTTCATTGCCACGGATGGATTACCTCCCTTGTCCCGGTTTATCTGAGGAGTATATATAACGACGATCCCCTGTTCCATAATTATAAAATTGTCTATTCGGTTTACAATAATGATTTTAAAACTCCGTTTAGATCAACGTTTGCTGACAAGCTCAGGTATGACGGTATTGACGGTGAAAGCCTTAAAATTGTGAAAAATCCTGATTTTGTCAATGTTTCAAAACTTGCCATGAAATACTCCGATGCTATAATCATCGGGAGCGAAGAGATCAATGAAGAACTGAACAAATATATCCAGACCCTCAGCAAGCCGGTTCTTTCATACCGGAATGAGGATGAGTATATTGATGCCTATAACAATTTTTATGACGAGATCCTTTCATAACTTCGTGTCTGCTTGCAGAAATGCATCTCTCAGATTTTCCTCCATCAAAGCTTTAACCCTTTTACTGTCGGGTGTCTTTTTTGTTTTCCTTAATTCATGTGAGGAGAATCCGACGGTTATAGGTTCCGACATCCTTCCCGGATCCGACTTTGTAACCGTATATTCCATTGATACTGTAAAGCCTGCTTCCTATACATGGATGGATGACTCGGTCGTGACCAGTAATCAGTACTACGGTTTTATTGGTACAATCCATGATGCGTATTTCGGGGACATTACCAGCCGACTCGTCACGCAAATCAGGCTGGGAGCTGAATGGGATGACGATATATACACGGTTGACTCGGTAAAGATGTTTCTCACCTTCAGGAATGTCACGGGTGAAACCGATCTGAACCCGGTGCTGAGGATCTCTGAAATAGCTGAAGAGATCTTTCTCGATTCATCCTATTACTCAAATCATGAGCTGCAGCTTACCGGATATGAGCTTCCGCCGCTTCCATTGCCCCAGCTGAGAACCGATACCATAAACCAGGTTACAATCGACCTCCCCATTGATTTCGCAAATTATCTTCTGAGGGACACTTCGATGCTTTTTCACAGCAACCGTATTCCCGATTTCAGATCCTATTTCAGGGGCATCTGTATGTCGATTGATGATGCGACTCCTGTTTTTTTAACGATGAAGATTCAGCCTCCTTCACTTACAGAACCCTATCAGAATTATATCATCATTTATTATCATGATGAGAATAACACAAAAAAAGAATACTCCCTCCATCTTGATGCCGTGGCAAAGAATGCAAGATTCAATTTATTCAGTCACAACTATGAAGCGGCGGATCCTGATAAGAAAATTGAAAATATAAATGAATATGTCAGGGATACCCTGACTTATGTACAGAGCCTGAGCGGGGTCTATACCAGGATCAAGCTTCCCGGTCTTGAGAAGATAAAGGAGAGTGGTTCGTTTACAAACATATCAGTCAACAAAGCCAGACTGATAGTACCTTACTATACGGATGGCGGGAAATACACTTCATCCACGGCACCCCCATCGCTTCTCCTGAGATTCAGCATGACAGATGGTAATAAGTATATAGTTCCCGATTATTCCCTGAATTCTGTTTTCTTCGATGGGGCAGCTGATACTGTCAATATGAGATATAACTTTAACATAGTATCCTTCGTTCAGGCTTATCTTGAGGATACGACAAATGAGATCAAACCCGAACTTGAAGTTGTTATACCTGCCGGCGTTTTAAGCAATGTGATACTCTGTGGGAATAGTGCAAGTAAACCAGTCAGGTTCGAATTAACCTATACAAGGTTCTGATATTGTATTTGAACAATATATTTTAATTTTATTTCCATTCTAAATTTTTATTCTTATGTGTGGAATTGTTGGTTACATTGGATCAAAACCTGCAAGGGGGATTATCATAAATGGTCTCAAGCGTCTTGAATACCGCGGTTATGATTCGGCCGGTATGGCCATTGTGAACGGAGAGACCAGAATTTTTCGTTGCAAGGGAAGGGTTAAGGACCTGGAGGATATTGTTAACCAGACAAACTTTAACGGGTCGATAGGGATGGGACATACCAGGTGGGCGACTCATGGCGAACCCAATGAGCTTAATGCTCACCCCCAGGCCTCTTACAAGGGAAATTTTGTTGTTGTTCATAATGGTATTATTGAGAATTATGCCCGTCTGAAAAAGCATCTGCAGAGCAGGGGGATTGAATTCACGAGCCAGACTGACACAGAGGTTCTGGCCAACCTTATTGAACACCTTTATCTGGAAGGCGACCTGACGGCTGAACAGGCTATAACTCTTGCTCTTAACAGGGTGGAGGGAGCTTACGGCCTTGTTATCATCTGTACAAAAGAACCTGACAAACTCTTTGCCGCAAAAAAAGGAAGCCCCCTTGTTATCGGAGTGGGCGACGGCGAAAATTTCATTGCCTCAGATGCAACTCCCATTGTTGAATATACCCAGAGGGTCATATACCTTAATGATGATGACCTCGCGATTATAAAGAAAGATGAGCTTCTTCTCAAGACCCTTAGAACAGCGAATATCAAGCCGGAGGTAAAGGAGATAGATCTGAAGATAGGAGAGATTGATAAGGAAGGATTCCCTCATTTCATGCTGAAGGAGATCTTCGAGCAACCACGTGCCATACACGATACATTCAGGGGAAGGGTTCTTCCCGACTATTCCGGCGTGATGCTCGGAGGCCTTCACGACGTTCTTGATACCATGGCCCAGTCCGAAAGGTTCATCATAATTGCCTGTGGAACATCATGGCATGCCGGTTTACTCGGTGAATACCTTTTCGAGGAATATACCCGAATCCCGGTCGAGGTCGAATATGCTTCTGAATTCCGCTACCGCGATCCGATAATTAAAAAGGGAGATATCGTTATTGCCATAAGCCAGAGTGGTGAAACAGCCGACACCCTTGCAGCCATCAAACTTGCAAAGGAAAAGGGAGCCAAGGTCATCGGTATCTGCAATGTTGTCGGAAGCAGCATTCCAAGGGAGACCGATGCAGGCGTTTATACCCATGCCGGACCCGAAATCGGGGTTGCTTCGACCAAAGCTTTTACAACGCAGGTCACTGTTCTTGCAATGATGGCCTTCGAGATCGGGCATCTTAAAGGAATAATCGATGATGAAGAATACAAGGTACTGATTACCGAACTTTCCTCAATACCTTCCAAAATTGAAAGAGCACTTAAGGTTAATGATCAGGCTCTCCGTCTGGCCGAAGTATTCAGCGAAACCCGCAATGCCCTGTATCTGGGAAGAGGATACCTTTTCCCCGTTGCACTTGAGGGTGCACTCAAGCTGAAGGAGATATCCTATATCCATGCCGAAGGATATCCGGCGGCTGAGATGAAACATGGTCCTATCGCACTTATCGACGAGAACATGCCTGTTGTTGTCGTTGCCACAAAGGATGATACCTATGAAAAGATAATAAGCAATATTCAGGAGATCAAGGCGAGAAAAGGAAAAGTTATCGCAATCGTGACTGAGGGTGATGAGATAATAAGGAAGATGGCCGACTACGTTCTGGAAGTACCGGAGACACTACCCGCATTCTCAGGCCTTGTGGCGGTGATACCCCTTCAGCTTCTCTCATATCATATTGCCGTTTTGAGAGGCTGTAATGTCGATCAGCCAAGAAACCTGGCAAAATCCGTCACTGTGGAATAACCTTAAAACTCCCATATATGAACCCCGGTATAACCTATAGAAAACTGTCGCAAAGTGAAACAAATACCATGGTTTCACATGGCTGTTCATGTGAAGAATGGGACAGGATAAATGTGACGGATGGTTTTGATGCTTCAAGCTGCTCCAACGTGATCTTCTCAGGAGACATAAGACTGGGAAGGCTAGGCAAGGTATTCCAGGATGATTCGGGAGTAAGGATGAAAAGTGGTCTCTCCAATGTTCATATCCATAACTGTATTATAGGAGCAGATGTGACAATAAATAATCTTGGTGATTATATTGCCAACTATGTCATTGAAGATGATGTGTTTATCCGAAACTGCGGAAAAATTTTCACAGAAGGAAAAACTTCTTTTGGGAACGGAACAGAGGTGGCTGTTCTTAATGAAACCGGCGGTCGTTCAGTAAAGATATGGGACAGGCTTTCGGCCCATCAGGCCTATATAATTGCCCTCTACCGTCACAGGAGCAAGGCAGTCAGCCTTCTTGAATCAATGATAGATGACTATTCCACGAAAGTCAGTTCCACAATGGGCTGTATAGGGAAAGGATCCAGGATAATCGGTTGCCGCAATATAAAGAATGTGAAAATGGGCCCCTGCAGCAGGATCGAAGGGTCGATAAGCCTGTCGGAGGGGACGATCAACAGCTGCATCGATGATCCTGTATTCATCGGTCCGGGCGTGATAATGGAACACTTCATTGTCTGTTCGGGATCCATTGTGACTGAATCAACATTAATCGATAAATGTTTTATCGGACAGGGATGCGTACTAGGGAAACACTATTCAGCCGAGAACTCGCTTTTCTTTGCCAACTGCGGAGGGTATCACGGCGAGGCATGTTCGATATTTGCCGGCCCCTATACTGTAACCCATCATAAATCGACCCTGCTTATTGCCGGTATCTTTTCGTTCATGAATGCCGGCAGCGGATCGAACCAAAGTAACCATATGTACAAGCTTGGTCCGATACACCAGGGGATAATGGAAAGAGGATCAAAGACAACCAGCGATTCATACCTGCTCTGGCCTGCACGTATCGGCCCATTCACCCTTGTGATGGGAAGGCACTACAAGAATATGGATACTTCATCGCTACCGTTCTCATATCTTATTGAAAGCAACGACGAAAGCATCCTGGTTCCGGCTATCAACCTCAGAAGTGTTGGTACAATAAGGGATGCCCAGAAATGGCCCCAGAGGGACAGGAGGAAGGATCCCGACAAGATCGATCAGGTTAACTTCAACCTTCTCAGTCCATATACAATAAGAAAGATGTTTGAAGGAAGGGATCTCCTTCGCAGGCTAAGATCGGTTTCTGGAACCGTTTCTTCGTTGTATACCTTCAACAACATGAGGATAACCGGTCCTTCACTCGAAAAGGGAATCGATCTGTACCAGACCGGAATTAACAAGTTTCTGGGTAACTCCATAATCAAACGGCTCGAGAAGACTGAGTTTGTGTCAAACGAAGAACTGAGGGAGAGGCTTGTTGCCGACGAAACAGCCGGAAACGATGAATGGGTTGATCTGGCAGGTCTGATTGCCCCGAAGAAGGAGGTTGACAGACTGCTTGATGATATCGAATCAGGAAAAGTCAATGATCTGGAGACTGTATCGGAAGCTTTCAGGACCATGCACAACTCATATTACAAATGGGAATGGTCGTGGGCAAAGGAAAGGATCGAAAGTGAGATGGGAAAGCCGGTAACTTCATTTACCTCAAAAGATATAACAGGTATCGTCGAAAGATGGAAAAAGAGTGTCATCGATCTTGACAGGATGCTTTACGAGGATGCAAGAAAGGAATTCACACTATCATCAATGACGGGATTCGGGATTGACGGTGGCGATGACATCAAAAAGCTCGATTTCGAACATGTAAGGGGTGAATTCGAATCAAATTCAGTGGTTGCTGCCATCCAGGAGCACATAAAGAAGAAATCGGCCCTTGGCGATGAACTTATCGAAAGGATGAACAGGATAAAGTCGTAATTAATTATCTATCTCCCGGAATACATCCTGTCGTAATACTTCTCATAGTCTCCCGAGATTATTCTGTCGAGCCATTGTGTATTGGCAAGATACCAGTCGACAGTTTTCTCCAGGCCTTCCCTGAAATCGGGGATGGGTTTCCAGCCAAGCTCATCCTGAAGCTTTGATGAGTTGATTGCATATCTGAGATCATGACCGGGCCTGTCCTTAACATAGGTTATGAGTTTTTCCGAGGTACCAGCCAGCCTTCCGAGTTTCCCGTCCATGATCCGGCAGAGTAACCTCACCAGGTCAATGTTCTTCCACTCATTGTTACCTCCTATATTGTATGTCTCTCCTTTTCTCCCTTTGTGAAATATAAGATCAATGGCGCAGGCATGATCCTCAACATACAGCCAGTCGCGTATATTCTCACCCTTTCCGTAAACGGGAAGGGGTTTGCCTGTCTTGATATTGTTTATTATAAGAGGTATCAGCTTTTCGGGGAACTGGTTGGGACCATAGTTATTGGAGCAGTTGGAGACAGTAACGGGCAGGCCGTATGTATGGCCATAGGCTCTGACAAAATGATCTGAGCCTGCCTTGGAGGCTGAATATGGACTTCGGGGATCATACGGGGTTTCTTCGGTGAATTGTCCTTCTTTCCCAAGCGAGCCATAAACCTCATCAGTTGATATATGATAGAACAGCTTGCCTGTGAAATCATCCTTCCAGGCTTTCAGTGCTGCATTCAGAAGGTTTACTGTGCCTACTATATTTGTGAAGACGAATTCATCAGGACCGGTTATTGACCTGTCGACATGCGATTCGGCTGCCAGATGGATGACACCGTCGAACCTGAAGCGCGAGAAGAGATTCATCACTGATTCCTTGTCGACGATGTCGACTTTCTCGAAGGTGTAGCCGGGGTTGTCCTCGACATCCGTAAGGTTCTCAAGGTTACCGGCATAAGTAAGTTTGTCGGCATTCACAATCAGATATCCGGGATAGTTCCTGACAAACCTGCGAACCACATGCGATCCTATAAAACCGGCTCCTCCGGTTACCAATATGACTTTTGAGTATTTCATTTGCCTTTAGCTTTTCTTTCGTAGATTCTTTTCCCATTCCCAGGCAGTCCTCATAGCATCATCGAGAGAGCTTTCAGTTCTCCATCCCAGTTCGGAATTTGCCAGTGAGGGGTCGGCCCAGATCTTTTCAATATCTCCGGGTCTTCTTCCGGTAATACGGTATCGGAGCCTGGTCCCTGAGACCCTTTCAAAGGATTTTATGGCTTCAAATACTGAAACTCCTTTGCCGGTTCCAAGATTGAAGACCTCATAGTTCTTTTTGTTTTTCCCTTCAGTAAGTCTTTTCACCGAAACAACATGAGCTTTTGCCAGGTCGACAACATGCAGATAGTCCCTGATGCACGATCCGTCGGGAGTGTCGTAATCATCTCCGAATACCTTAAGCTCGTCCCTCAGCCCGGCAGCCGTCTGGGTAATAAAGGGAACCAGGTTTTCAGGGACACCCCTGGGAAGCTCTCCGATAAGGCCGGAGGGATGTGAACCGATTGGATTGAAGTATCTTAATGAAACAGCCTTAAGGTTCTCCGAAGAAAGGGTAGTATCCCTGATGATGTCCTCCCCGATCTTTTTCGTATTTCCGTAAGGTGAAGCTGCAGGCTTCAGGGGAGCATCTTCGGCGACAGGAAGTTTGTCGGGTTGTCCGTAAACGGTACACGATGAGGAAAATACAAGTGAAGAGGTCCCGTGTTTTTTCATTGCCCCGAGCAGGTTGATAAGGGAAAGCAGGTTGTTATGGTAGTATTCAAGAGGCTTTTCAACCGATTCCCCGACAGCTTTGAAGGCAGCAAAGTGGATGACCGCATCTATCCTGCCGGCTTTTATGAATAGCTCTTCAAGCAACCCGCGATCACAAAGGTCAAAGACCTCAAGCCGGGGCCTGATACCGGTGATGCTTTCAATCCTGTCGACGACGGAGGCCTCGGAGTTGTAAAGGTTATCAACTATTACAACATCGAATCCCTCCTCAATAAGTTCCACAACGGTATGAGAGCCTATATATCCGGTGCCTCCGGTGACAAGGATCTTTCTTTTCATTTACAGGCTCCAGTAAGTATGATTCCTGATCTTTCCTCTCAGAATACCCTTGATGTCGATCACTATCCCGTCCTTGTTCAGAAGGTTTGAGAACCAGCTCTCTTCAAGGCCAAGATATCCCCTGTGACTGACGGCAAGAATTATAGCATCGTATTTGCCTTCAGGCTTCTCCTTCATGTCGAGCTTGTATTCTTCCTTCACCTCATGGGCAGAGGCACCCGGATCAATTATGTCGAGTGCCACACCGAAATCGGCCATCTCATGTATGATGTCGACAACCTTGGAGTTCCTGATGTCGGTAACATCTTCCTTGAAGGTTATTCCCATGACAAGAGCTCTCGATTTGTTGGGATTCTTCCCGGCGGCAATAATCTTCTTGACAGTCTCCTTGCCAACATAGCTTCCCATACTGTCGTTGATGAATCTTCCTGAGTCGATCATCTGAGGATGGTA
This sequence comes from uncultured Rikenellaceae bacterium, assembly GCA_964494045.1. Taxonomy (GTDB): domain Bacteria; phylum Bacteroidota; class Bacteroidia; order Bacteroidales; family VadinHA17; genus LD21. Next base: position 17,214 of record CAZBQM010000035.1, on the reverse strand, counting down.
ACCAAGAGCCTTGGCTTTGTAAGAGAGATAGTAAGGATCGACACCGATGCAATGACCCCCAACCAGTCCGGGATAAAACCTGAGAAAGTTCCATTTGGTGTTTGCTGCTTCAAGGACCTCATAGGTATTGACTCCCAGCCTGTTGAAGATAAGGGAGAGTTCATTCATGAAAGCAATGTTTATGTCGCGCTGGGTGTTTTCAATTATCTTGGCTGATTCTGCCACTTTTATCGAACTGGCCCTGAAGACTCCGGCGGTGATTATCAGTTCGTATGTTTTTGCAATGACTTCGGCAGATTCCGCGTCGCATCCGCTTGTTACCTTTATTATTTTGGTCAAGGTATGGTTATGGTCGCCGGGGTTTATCCTTTCGGGCGAGAAACCAGCCTTGAAATCGTTACAGAACTTCAGTTTTGAAAATCTCTCAAGTACCGGAACACAATCCTCTTCCGTGCACCCCGGATAAACTGTCGATTCATATACAACATAGTCACCCTTCTTCATAACCTTGCCAACCGTTTCGGAGGCTTTCAGTACAGGAGTAAGGTCGGGGAGGTTGTATATATTGGTAGGAGTGGGGACTGCAATTATGTGGAACGATGCCTTTTTCAGATCCTCCGGATTACTGGTGAAAAGAATATCGGTGCCATCAAAAGCCTCAGGAGGAAGCTCATTGCTTGGATCGATCCTTTTCTTCATAAGACTGATCCTTTCAGGTTTAATATCAAAACCTATCACCTTTATCTTTTTCGCAAACTCAAGTGCGATGGGAAGCCCCACGTAGCCGAGGCCGATGACAGACAGAGCAGTTTCTTTACTTAACAGTTTATTGTACATAGGGTTAAATTTTATATGCCAGGGAAAAAAGAGAAAATCTTCAGTTCCTCAATCCGGGATTTCAGCATAGTTTTCAGAATTTTAAATACGAAGATAAAGTATTGCAGCTTAAGAATGAAGAAAATTTCCACCAACAACCCTGCCCCTTACATTAAAATATGCTGAAGGTACAGGAATATATCCGGTCGGAAAGTTGCCGGAGAGTTATTCATGACGTTCGTCAAAATGTTGATAAAAGGGGGTCTTTTTTGTGAAGCTGTAGTTGGTTATTATCCTATTTTTGTCATGGACACAAATGCACATTTTGGATATAAAAATTTACATACAGGAACTGCTTTTTAGTCACGATTGTGTCATAATTCCGGGCTTTGGTGGCTTTATCAGCAATCATATCCCGGCACAGGTTGACAGGTCAGCAGGAATGTTTCATCCTCCTGTCAGACAGATCTCCTTTAACCGTAATCTCAATCACAATGACGGATTACTGGTTGGGAAGATCTCTGAAAGCATGGGTATACAATATGGTGATGCGAGGGCTGTGGTTGAAGAGTTTGCCGCCGACCTGAGAAGAAAGCTTGACAGGGGTGAGAAAGTAGTCTTCGATCATATCGGATCCTTTGTTAATAATGAAGAGGGCAACATACAGTTTGAACCCGACAGGGAGGTAAATTATCATCTCGATTCATACGGACTTGAGTCTTTCCGTTGTATGCCTCTCGAAGGTTATGAAGACAGGAAGCTGACGCTCAGCCGTACCGTAAGGGAACCTGCCGGAAGGGTTATCACCCGCAGGATGCTTTGGAGAGCTGCTGTCATAGTGCCGGTTGTGGCCGCCCTGGTGGCTGTACAGATGAACGGTGATCTTTTCCGTGCCCGGGTTGAACGTTCTTCGATGAATCCGCTTGTTACTGCCGAATTTGAAAACAACAAGCGGGCCGTTGAGGATGAAATAAGCACTCAGGTTGTTACCGATGCCGGATCAGTTGCACCTTCAGATGGAGAAACGATTACGGCTGTTGAAGTTCCTGTTGCTGCAGAAGCTGCTCCGGTAAATACCTCCGCGGCCGTTTATTCTCTGATCACAGGAAGCTTCAAGTCGGAAGAGAATGCCCTTGTACAGGTAGAAGAACTTAAGACCGAAGGATTTCAACCCGTGGTATTCCAGTCTGATAATGGCTTCTTCAGGGTTAGTGCTGTTGATTGCAGCGACCTTGGTACAGCCAACTTCAAACGCGACAGCCTCCTGAAGAAATATCCGGGGGCATGGATCTCCAGGAGGAAATAATTATTATTTTACCGTACTGCCGTTACTGACTTTATCTCCGGGAGAGACGAGTACAAGTCTGCCGTTTTTATCCTCAGCCATCAGTATCATTCCTTTTGATTCGATTCCCTTGATTTTACGGGGTTCGAGGTTGGCAACAATAGTGATCTGGCGGCCAATCATTTCCTGAGGTTGGTAGTACTCGGCAATGCCCGATACGATGGTTCTGACATCAAGGCCGGTATCGATCTTAAGCTTCAGAAGCTTGGTGGTCTTTGGAACTTTCTCTGCCTCCAGTACTGTGGCTGTCCTGAGGTCCAGAGCCGAAAAATCATCAAAGGTGATCATTTCCTTTGCTGGCTTGACACCCGAACCGGCTGCTTCATTTGCTTTCTTTGAAGCCAGAAGCTTTTCAACCTGCCTGGCAATCTCTTCATCGCCGATCTTGTCAAATAACAGTCCTGGCTTGTTAACCACATGTCCGGGCATCATCAGATCAGTTCTTCCGCCATCGTTCCAGCTATACTTTTGGGTGCCCAGCCATTCCCTGAGCTTCTTCATCGAGAAGGGGAGGAAAGGTTCGAGTACGATGGTGAGATTGGCAGTTATCTGAAGTGATACGTAAAGAATAGTCCTTACCCTGTCGGGGTCACTCTTTATGACCTTCCAGGGTTCCGCATCAGCAAGGTATTTGTTACCAAGACGGGCCAGGTTCATGGCTTCACGGAGAGCTTCCCTGAACCTGTAGTTCTCAATGTTCGATTCAACATTTTCCCTGATGGTCTTAATGGTTTCGAGTACCTGAAGGTCGTTATCATTAAATTTATCAGGTTCAGGCACCCTGCCATCGTAGTAGTTGCCTGTAAGAACAAGGGTACGGTTAACGAAATTCCCCAGGATGGCAACAAGCTCATTATTGTTCCGGGCCTGAAAATCCTTCCATGTGAAATCATTGTCCTTTGTTTCAGGGGCACTCGCACAGAGGGCATATCTGAGAACATCCTGTTTCCCGGGAAACTCTTCGAGGTATTCATGTAGCCACACAGCCCAGTTACGCGATGTCGAGATCTTGTCATTTTCGAGATTGAGGAACTCGTTGGCCGGGACATTGTCGGGCAGAATATATGACCCCATAGCTTTAAGTATCACCGGGAAGATGATACAGTGAAAAACGATATTGTCCTTACCGATGAAGTGGACCATTTTGGTGTCTTCATCCTTCCAGTATTTCTCCCATGAGGGTGTCAGTTCCTTTGTGGCTGAGATATATCCTATTGGAGCATCGAACCATACATAGAGCACTTTGCCTTCGGCTCCCTCAACGGGGACAGGTACTCCCCAGTCGAGATCACGGCTCACTGCCCTGGGCTGAAGCCCCTGGTCGAGCCATGATTTGCATTGTCCGTAAACATTGGTTTTCCATTCCTTATGCTCGTTGAGTATCCACTGCCTGAGCCATCCCTCGTATTTGTCGAGAGGGAGGTACCAGTGTTTGGTCTCGCGTTGTACCGGAGTGCTTCCGCTGATTGTTGAATGTGGGTTTATAAGTTCTTCGGGACTGAGTGAAGAGCCGCATTTCTCGCACTGATCACCGTAGGCGTTTTCTTTGCCGCAACGCGGACAGGTTCCGGTTATATATCTGTCGGCAAGGAAACAACCGGCTTCCTCATCATAGAATTGCAGCGAGGTCTTCTCGGTGAATACTCCCTTGTCGTACATCTCGCGGAAAAAGCCGGATGCAGTCTCGTAGTGAACGGCATTGGATGTCCGTGAATAGATGTCAAAGGCAATTCCGAAATCCTCAAAAGCCTTTTTATTTATTTTGTGATACCTGTCGACCACCTCCTGTGGCGATACCCCTTCCTTTCTGGCTTTCAGCGTTATTGGCACACCGTGCTCATCTGAACCGCATATCGAAATGACATCCTCACCCTTTAATCTCAGGTAACGGGTGTAGATATCGGACGGGACATAGACTCCTGCAAGATGTCCTATATGGATAGGCCCGTTGGCATAGGGAAGTGCAGAAGTGATAAGGTATCTTTTGTAATTCTTCATGATTCTGATAGTGAACTTTTCACGTGTAAAAAATTGCACAAATATAATAAATATTAGTCTCGCCGGTCAGGAGACCAGGTTAATAGGACATTCAAAAAGGAACCATCCCACCGGCGAATGAGCCGGATATGGTTGGAAATCGAAACAATATGGATTATTTTTACGGATATTTTAAGTTATGTCGTTACGGAAAACAGAACCTCCTTTTCTGAGGCCCGGAGATGAGGTGGCAATTATCTCTCCTTCGTGGATCGTAGATGAGGATAAGATGAATGACGCTGTAGTTTTGCTTGAAAGCTGGGGCCTAAGAGTCACGACAGGAAAGCATCTGCTGGACAGGAACGGTCCTTTTGCCGGAACTGACAGTGAACGTCTGTCGGATCTTACGACGATGACCGCCGACAGTAACATAAGAGCAATCTTTTGCTCAAGGGGGGGATACGGGATGATGAGGCTCCTCGACAGGGCCGATCTGTCATCACTGAAGCGCGATCCAAAGTGGTTTGTCGGATTCAGCGACATCACTGCCCTTCATCTGTGGCTCAACAGGGTTTACGGTCTTGTTTCGGTTCACGGTGAGATGCCTGTGAACTTCGGGAACAGGGAAAAGACCCCTGAGACTTTTGCCTCGCTCCAGGGTGCTCTTTTCGGAAGCGGTATCAGAATACCCTGGCAGGGTGCGATGACCAGGCCACGTAGTGTATCAGGCGAGGTGACGGGTGGCAATCTCTCCCTTCTGACCTGTATGATAGGAACACCTGGCGAGCCGGCCACACGCGGACGAATACTGTTTATTGAAGAGGTTGGAGAGCAGTTGTATCAGATCGACAGGATGATGACTTCACTGAAGCTTGCCGGCAAACTGGAAGGCCTGGCAGCCCTGCTTGTCGGGGGTCTCAGCAGGCTTGAAGATACGAGGGTTCCATGGGGAATGACAGCCGAAGAAACCATCATTGAAGTTGTGAAAGGATATTCCTATCCGGTCTTTTTTGGTTTTCCCGCCGGGCATATAAACGACAACAGGGCTTTTTACATCGGGAAAAAAGCCACGATTGACACAGACGGTTTGAACGCCGTCTTTACTTCAGGTTCTGTATCAGAAAGCTGATATCAGCAGGTCGAGATCCTTGGAGATAATACCGAATTTCTGCCCGAGGGTCTCATTTGTAAGCATCCCGTTAAAGAGATAAACACCGTTTCTGATATACGGATCATTCTTAAGAAGCTGGGTCAGACTTCCGGCTTCAGACATCCCCTGTAGTAGCGGGGTAAAGATATTGCTCAGCGCTATTGATGCTGTCCGTGCCACTCTTGAAGGGAGGTTCCATGCAGAAAAGTGAATGACGCCGTGTTTCTCATAAACAGGATCATTAAGAGCCCTGCATTCTGTTGTCTCTATGCATCCGCCCCTGTCGATACTCAGATCGATAATCACGGCACCCTTCTTCATACTCTTTACCATATCCTCGGTTATATAATACCATGGCCGCAGATCCTCAAGTTCAATGGCACCAATAAGAACATCGGCTGAGCGAAGGGCTTTTTTCAGGACCTGGGGATGGAAGACGGAAGTCTTAAGACGTTGTCCCAGAATATTCTGAAAGGTTCTCAGCCTTTGCAGCGAATGGTCAAAGATCATCACCTGGGAACCGAGACCAAGAGCTGCCCTTGCTGCATATTCACCGGCAGAGTTGGCACCCAGTATGACAACCTCCGTAGGGGTAACACCGGTTATGCCTCCAAGCATCACACCTTTTCCCCCGTGATGATTTGACAGGTAATCGGAGGCAAGAAGGACTGAAGTGACACCGCTTATCTCACTCATCGATTCAATAACGGGGAAGGTCCCGTTCGGGTCCCTGATCTTTTCAAAGGCCAGTGCCGTTACCTTTTTCCTCAGCATCTTACTGAGGGTCTCTTCGCTTAGCTTTAGTACGTTCAGATACGACATAACAACCTGGTTCCCTTTTAGATAGTCAGTCTCCTGGCTTGTAAAGGGAGCTACCTTAATAACTATGTCGGAGCTGAATACCTTTGCCGGCGAATCGGCAATGACAGCTCCGTTCTCACTGTAGTCCTTATCGGTATAGTTGGCTCCAAGACCTGCACCTTTCTGTATGATCACTTCATTCTCATTCTGAACGAGAAGGGAGACCGCTTCCGGGGTAAGGGCAACACGTTTTTCATCGTTCTTCCTGTCATTCGGAATCCCCACGGTGAATTTCCTGTATCTGATCATGGTTTCCAGAAGCTCTTCCTTCGGAAGGAATGAGGTATTCCCAAGGTTCATCTTCCCGCTTCTACCTTTTTCATTCATTTTTCAGGTGTTATTTATCCAAAGGTAAAAAAATTGTTATACGGGAACAAACCATTATCGGGCTATATGATTGTAAGGATACGACTTTCGTCATCCTCAACGGTGATTTTGATCCTGATTGTCTCGGGGGGGATGATATCCCCGACCAGTTCGGGCCATTCCATAAAGCAGAAGGATCCCTCGGACAGGTACTCCTCGATGCCGAAATCAAAGACCTCCTCCTTCTTCCTGATCCTGTAAAAATCGATATGATAAACCGGATCACCTTCGGTGGTTCTGTACTCGTTGACAAGGGTGAAGGTAGGACTTGTCACGGTATCAATTACCTTCAGTTCAGAGCACAGCGCTTTTATTAAAGTTGTTTTTCCTGATCCCATGGCCCCGTAAAAAGCGTAAAGCTTCCGGTCATTTCCAAGCGCAAGAAGTTTTCTTGCAGCTTCCCCGAGGTGTTTCAGGTCTTTGATAACTATGTTTTCCATTTCAGGTCTGAAAACTTACATTACAGGTTCAAGGCAGGCTACAGGGAGCATCATCTCCTGCATCGAGATACCACCGTGCTGGAAGGTATCCCTGTAGTAACCGGCATAATAATTATAGTTGTTCTGGTATACAAGATAATCTTTGTTGCGTGCAAAGATATATTTTGATGTTATATTGATCTTTGGAAGGCCGGCTTTCCGGGGATCCTTTATCTCGAAGACCTCCTTCGGGTTGTAGTCGAGGTTTCTGCCGGTTTTGTACCTCAGGTTCGACGAGGTCTGTCTGTCGCCGGTGACTTTCACAGGATTCTGAACCCTTATTGTACCATGATCGGTGCTGAAGATTATCCTGACATCGTTTGTTGACAGGATCTTAAGAAGTTCAAACAGTGATGAGTGAACAAACCATGACCGGGTAAGGCTGCGGTATGCCCTTTCATCGTTTGCCAGATCCCTGATAATACCCATTTCGGTCCTGGCATGTGAAAGGATATCCACAAAGTTATAAACGAGTATGTTGATGTTGTTCCCCAGAAGTGACCTGTAGTTGTCGTTGATCTTTTTACCTTCCTGGTTGTTGCTGATCTTGTTGTACGACCATTTGTACTTTAGCCCGTTCATGGCCAGCTGCTGGCTGAAGAGTTCTTCCTCATAGTTGTTTTTTCCCTCTTCCTCGTCATCGTTTATCCAGAAACCGGGAAACCTTTCGGATATGGCTGAAGGCATGAGTCCGGCAAAGAGTGAGTTCCTGCTGTATTGTGTTGCCGTGGGCAGTATGCTCATATAAACCTCGTCCCACACTATCCTGTAGAGTCCTGCAAGTTCCGAGGATATTGTTCTCCACTGGTCTATGCGCATATTATCTATCAGTATGAAAAAGAGCGGTTTATCACTAACGACTTCAGGAAAGATCTTTTCGCGGAACAGGGAAGGTGAGAGAAGCGGTTTGTCCTTGCATCCCGGGGTGAGCCAGTCGAGATAGTTTACCGTGATGAACCTTGCAAAGGCGTTGTTGGCTTCGTTTTCCTGCATCCTCAGTATCTCATTCATACCCGGATCGACCGACTTTTCAAGTTCCGACTCCCAGAAGATTATCTTACGGTACAGCTCTATCCAGTCCTTCCAGGTCGAGGCGCTGGTTGTCATGGAACCGATCCGGCTGAATTCCTGCCTGTAATCCGTTGTGGTTTTTTCAGTTACAAGTCGTTTCTGATCTACAATCTTTTTTATGGCAAGAAGGATCTGGTTCGGTTTGACCGGCTTAATAAGATAGTCAGCAGTTTCGGATCCGATGGCTGCTTCCATGATGTCTTCTTCTTCATTCTTTGTGATCATGACTACAGGAATGTCCTTCCTGGTTTCACGGATAAGCCTGAGAGTCTCGATCCCGCTGATGCCAGGCATGTTCTCATCGAGAAAGATTATGTCGTAGGTTTTCTGCTTAACAAGATCGATGGTGTCGGTTCCGTTGGAACACGTGTCGATCTCATATCCTTTTTCCTGAAGAAAGATGATATGAGGTTTCAGCGCTTCTATCTCATCATCAGTCCAGAGTATCCTTATGCTCCTCATATGTCTGAAAGGGTTAGAAATTAAACTCCGGTTCTTCAACCGTCAGCTATTCGCGGCCGTTAAGATAGTTATCCCTGAAGAACAGGAGGTATCTTTCGGGATTTTTTTCTGTTTCAAGAATAGTCCTGTTCCCGCTGCTTATCAAAAAGGTCATAACACCGCCTGCTGAAGGATTCCTGAGTACCTTGTCGGGTGAAAAGGCCCTGTAGTAATCCCAGGCTTCCCTGTTGTCTGAGAAACCCGAAACATAGATAATTACATATCTGTTGTCGGTCAGGTTCCCGTCAGTACGGAAGTTCCTGTTCGTATAATTATCAATGTTATAGCTTATTACATCGAACGAAACCTGGTTGACATTAATTTTATTGTCGGTAATAACCATGCAGAAGGTAAGCAGTGAGGTCGTGTCGCCGACAAACAGGGTGGCGGCGATCTTTTTATCCTCCTCAAGTTTTATTTCCGGGGCTTTCTTTTCGATGAAAGCTATCAGTTCGAGAGCTTTTTTGCTTTCCTCAGTATCGGGCCAGATCTTTACAATCTCATCAAGTGACTGTTTCAGTTTTCTGAGGTCACCTGTACGACCGATGGCATAGGCTTTCAGAAGCATGAATTTAGAACCAAGACTATTCTCAGGATGATCCCTTAGGGCCTTATCTATTAATTCAAGCGCCCGGGGTATGTCTTCTGCTGTGTAGGCATTATAGGCTTCAGCGTAAAGAGACCCGATCATCCCGGCCTCGGCAAGCTTCCTGTTCCTGTATTCGGGATCGGAGAGGATCAGGGTGAAATCTGATTCCGGGTAGAGGTTTACCAGCCGTTGCCTGTAAGCTTCGGCTCTCTGGGGATTTTCAGTTTTGAAGAGATTATGAAGGTTGTACAGGGTTTCAGGTTCCAGAATGCTTCCGGGGAACCGCGTCAGCAGTGTCTCGTAGGATGAAGATGCTTCTTCAGTCTTGCTGAATTTCTCTGCAAAGATCTTTCCGGCATTCAGATAGGCGAAAGCTATCTTTTCATCCGAGAGCTTCAGCAGCGAATCGTTAAGCGGGAGATCCTTCAGGTAGAAATCGGGTTTTTTGTTGTCGGCCAGGCTTCGTGTTGTGTCGTTCCCGTTAAGATGATTCTCTTCGTTTCCTGAAGTAGTCTGCTGCATGCCGATCATCGACCTGTTTGACCTTCTCCAGTTATCTTCCAGCCTTCTGTCGCCCCATCTCTTGCGGAACTCAGTCCTTCCGAAAGCCAGGGCAGCCTGGTTATAGAAATACCAGCTTCCTTCCTGGGCTATGTTATCAGCGAACCTTCTTTCACTTTCATAGTATTCACCAAGGTTATATCTGCCTCCATCGGACGGAGATGCTGAACGCTCCTGTTCAGCAAGTCCGGCAATGATACCATTGATAAGTTCATTCCTCTGAGCCGGGCTCATCGCAGCCACTTTCCTGAGACTGTCCTGAGTCCTGATTGTTAAGAGATTCTCTGTAAGAGAGCCAAGGTCATCAGCCATAGTCTTCAGTGAAAGATAGTCGGGGTGCTTCCGGTCCATGAAATACACTGCACTGTCATAGTAACGGCCGGCTTCTATATAGTCGGGTTTATTGAAGTAATGAACAGCGAGGGCCAGATATGACCTTCCTTTCTGATTCTGATTGACAGAGCTTGCTTTTACCGAATTCCTGAAGAATCCAACAGCTTCTTTTTCACGGCCTTCTTTCATTGAGATGTTACCGAGGGCATAATATATCTGATCGAGGTAATCGGTGTTTTTAGAGTCTCTCAGCATCTTCTCAAGTTCTTTCTCCAGGCTTTCCGGATCTTCTCCTGAATTCACGTCGAATACCCCGGCGATATTGATCCTTGCATTGAATTCAACATCGTAAGGAGGGTTCATGTTGATAACATCTCTGAAAAGACCTGCTGCCCGGCCCGGATCGCCGTTTAATTCGTGGAGCTGTGCAAGAAGGTAAGTCAGTCTGTAACGCGATCTCTTTCCCGAAACATATTGTAAGGAAAGGTTAAGCGGGTCAATGGCTTCCTGATATCTCTTCTGTTTTATGTACAGATCTGCAAGGGTCTGATAATAAAAGGCTTTAAATGGTTTGTCCTCTTCCCCGACATCTTCAATGCTGTTCAGGAGCCGGAGTGCTTCGTTGTAACCACCTTTCCCGGTTGCTATCCTTGCCAGCCAGATAAGCGCTTCCTTCCTGATATCCGGATCGTTCGCATCTTCAAGCGAGTGATTGAAGACTGCCCCGGCTTCATCAAATTCTTGTTTGTAAAACCTGGCTTTTCCTATAAGGAAATAACTGTCGTCGACCCATTCATTGAATTCCTTCTGTTGGAGAAGTTGCTTTTCTTTTTCTGAAAGGTCGCGTCTGGGGTTGAATTCCGGGCGGGCTGTTATCGATTTGAGTGAGATCAGTTTGGATGCTTTCTGAATAGCTTTTTCCATGTCTGAAGAGCACATACCGGCCGTTTCAGGATCGTCTGATTCGAAAACCCTTATAAGTTCGGCATAGTCGTCCCTGTACCCGCTGTTTATCTTACGGATGCCATCTTTATAACTTTCGTACCCGTTAAAGTAAATGTTATACCTGGCCGTCAGCCCGTGATAAAAACGGGTGGTCGCCGTGTTTTTTTCCACGGAACAACCGGTCAGGGTCAGCAACAGCCCTAATACAGCAAGAGGCTTATATAAAGGTATCCTCCCGGACAATAAATGAGTCATTAATACTATAAACTGACTTCGTCGAAGTATAGTATTTCAAAGGTAAACAAAAATGGTTTCCTCAGTCCTGTCAGGCTGCGATAACTCCCTTAATCTCGGGAACCTCTTTTAACAGCGCCTGTTCCACGCCTGCCTTCAGGGTCTGCATGCTGAAGGGACAACCATGACATGCTCCGGTAAGCTTAACCTTCACAGTCAGATCATCAGTGATCTCAACGAGGGTGATATCGCCTCCGTCGCTCTGCAGGTATGGTCTGACCCTTTCGAGAGCCTTTACTACACGTTCCTTTATGCTGTTGATTTCAGTCATTTCTTCCTTTATTAATTGTTTATTTTGTGATTTCAACTTTAGATGTGGGCCTTTCTCCGAGGTTTCTTGTGTTTACTTTTTCTATGACTCTGCCGGCAAGTTCAGCAAAAGCTTTACCTGTTACCGAATCGTCAAGAGCCGGAGGATGCCCCTGGTCGCTTCCTTCACAGATACCCTGAACCAGAGGGATCTGCCCCAGGAGAGGCACTTTCATATCTGCAGCAAGCCTTATGCCGCCTTCCCTTCCGAAGATATAGTATTTGTTTTCGGGAAGTTCAGCCGGTGTGAACCACGACATGTTTTCAACCAGACCAAGTACAGGGACATTTATCTTATCGCTTCGGAACATCGAGATCCCTTTCACTGCGTCAGCCAGAGCCACTTCCTGCGGAGTGGTTACCACTATGGCTCCTGTGACTGCCACTTCCTGGACGAGAGTAAGGTGGATGTCGCTCGTTCCCGGGGGAAGGTCAACAAGAAGATAGTCGAGTTCGCCCCAGTCGCCCTGGGTTATCAGTTGTTTAAGGAACCCTGAGGCCATCGGACCGCGCCATATCACGGCATTGTCGGGATCGATGAAGAATCCAAGGGAAAGAACCTTTACCCCGTATTTCATCATAGGGACGATGAGTTCACCTTCCACACCCTTTTTTACTTCAGGCCTGAACTGTCCGGCATCGAACATTATCGGCACCGAAGGTCCGAAGATGTCAGCATCGAGCAGCCCGGTCCTGAATCCTTTCCTGGCAATGGCAATGGCCAGGTTCACGGCAATTGTCGTTTTCCCGACACCACCCTTCCCCGATGAGATGGCTATGATGTTCTTCACTCCGGGAAGAGACTGTTCAGGTTTCGGACCGACCCTGGGCACTGTAACTTTAGGTTCAACCTTCACTTCGGCCACTTCCGTTTCAGACCCAAAGACTTCTTTCAGGGTTCTGACAACAGAACTTCTCACTGATGAAAGAAAGGGGTCATTTGATCTTTCAGGTGAAAGTGTAACTGAAATGCCTTTTTCGGTATACTCAACTCCCGAGACTATACCAAGGCTTACAATATCCTTTCCTGAGCCAGGATGGATGACACCGGATAAAGCTTTAATAATCTGTTCGTTTGTTATCATCCTGAGTATCTGTTTTTGTTGCGGGAACAAACCCGTTTTTATTTTTATTTAATTTAATTACAAACAAGCTGCAATTTTATTAATTTTTTTCTTTCTGTCAAAATAAAACCGGATGATATGTAACAGGGTGAGATGTTTCGCGACAGTGCCGGGGACGGATCGCGGAAGGCTGTGCCGTTATTTTATTTTCTGCCAGCCATGTTCAATGATCCTGTCTTGTGGCAACCTGAAAGAGAGGTAGTTGATTTTTGCTCCTTCCTTCAGGAAGAGATTTTCGTAGTGGGTTCTGATAGAGAGTATCTGATCTTCCGGCAGGCTGGCATAAAGGTCATCAGTAAAGAAGATTATCTCAAGGTTATTGTCCCTGGCAAGGGTAAGGGTATAGGAGTACAGTTCGTCATTATCTGTCTTGAGGTGGATTATCCCTTTATCTTTGAGAAGCATCCTGTATTTGTTAAGGAAGAAGGGGCAGGTAAGTCTTTTATTTGAATTGCGTTTCCCGGGGTGGGGATCGGGGAAGGTGATCCAGATCTCATCGACTTCGTCATGGCAGAAGAAAGAGTTGATGAACTCGATCCTTGTCCGGAGGAAGGCACAGTTGGGAAGTTTATTCTGATTGGCTGTCTTTGCTCCCCTCCACATCCTGGCACCCTTGATATCGACGCCTATGAAATTACGCGAAGGAAAAAGACGCGAAAGCTCAACAGTATATTCTCCTTTCCCGCATGCCAGCTCAAGGACCAGCGGATTATCGTTTCCGAAGATCTCCTTGTTCCAGTTTCCTTTTATCGGATGATCGTTTGTGTAGCTGACAGAATTGTCGGGTTGGATCACATTGGCAAATGAGCCGAGTTCTTTCCAGCGGGCAAGTTTATCCTTTCCCACGGTTTATTTCTGTTTTTTTATTGTTTCGACTCTCAGCCCGATGTCATATACTCCCCTGAGTTCCTCCATGCGCATCCCGTGTTGTATATCAACGATATATGTCCCGCTGGCAGGAAAAAACACGTTTGTCCTGTACGGCAAAACCAGTTCACGGATGTCGCCGAAGCCTTTACCGTAGCGGTTTCCTTTTTCATCGGCCAGGTCGTACTCCAGGGTATCAGTCATGGTTTTTCCATCAGGAGCGGTTGTGGTGACAAAAAGGTAGATGTTTCTGAAGGGGTATGAAGAAGCTGTGCGTAGAGTGAAGGAGATATTATTGCTTCCAAGAGTATCGTCTACCTGGAACCTGAAAGAAGGGATGCTGCCGACTCTCCATATTTTCCCGGGCATGGGGTATGTGTCCGTGAAAAGTATGTTATTGCCACATGAGGTGGCAAAAAGGAGCAGTAATAAAATCAGTCCGGCACCGGTTTTATTTTTTCCTTTTATCATTAAATCTCCTCTTTTTTCTTCTGTCGTGGTTTTTGCTGCCTGTTTTCTGGGAAGCAGGTTCGTCAAACCTGGTGAGGCTGTTGTTTTTAAGAAGATCTTCCGAAACAGGTTCAGGGTTCCACGAATCCTCGTTATTAACAAGCCTGTCAGCCTTTTTCCCAGCCCGGTTCAATGCTATAATCTCCCTTACCCTTCTGACGGGGACGGCGACCAGGTTTACAGCCGAATGTGGATCGGTGGAATACCAGTAGATCCCTTTATGTACCTCCATCTTCTGGAAAAAGGCAGTGGAATCCAGAAGTTCGAGGGGAATATCCCTTGGCGGGAATGATTTCTGGGCATCGACATAGCAGTCGAGTTCAAAGTTGAGGCAACATTTCAGTTTACCGCATTGTCCGGCAAGTTTCTGGGGATTAAGCGAAAGCTCCTGGTATTTGGCATGTGTTGTTGTAACGGAAACGAAGTTGCTTATGAAAGTGGCACAGCAGAGTTCCCTCCCGCACGAGCCAATGCCTCCGATACGTCCGGCTTCCTGCCTGGCACCTATCTGGCGCATCTCGATCCTTACCCTGAATTCTTCGGCAAGCACCTTGATGAGTTGTCTGAAGTCGACCCTCTCATCGGCTATGTAGTAAAAGATGGCTTTTGTTTTATCTCCCTGGTATTCAACATCTCCTATCTTCATATTCAGTTTGAGTTCTTCAGCTATCTTCCTTGAGCGGAGCATAGTTGTGATCTCAAGCTTTTTGGCCTCTTCCCATTTCTGTACATCAACAAGTTTGGCTTTCCTGTAAACCTTCTTCAGGTCGTCGGATGCAGGCTGATTCTTCATCTTCCTCATCTGCCTGTAAACCAGGGGACCGGTCATGGATACCCTGCCGATATCGTGCCCGGGTGATGCTTCGACGGCTACCACATCGCCGATATTAAGTCTCAGCTCGTTAACATTCCTGTAAAAACCTTTTCTGGTATTCTTGAAACGGATCTCGACAATATCATTATTGCCTGATGATTCGGAAAGTTCCTGCAGCCAGTTAAACGAGTCGAGTTTGTTGTATCCCGGCTTATATATAACATCAGGCATGGGAAGTTCTTCCCCATGTTGTCCCTGAATATCTTCGTTATCTGTCATAAGTCACTTATGATTCTGTTTAGAATCGCAAAATTAGTGATTAAATCCGGGAAAGTTCAATTAATATCAAAGCATTTAACGGATGAGCCTTGTGACCTTGAGGGCAAGATCGAGGAAAATGATCTTTGCATTTCCATTGGCTTCGACATGGGAGCTGGCCAGGTTGAACTCATCGTACAGGGAATAAACGTTGCCGGTTTTAATGAAAGGGTGGAATTTCCCTGAGAAATCCGCTTCAATTCCCGTCAGGAAAACTATGTTGTTCTTAAGCTGGCCGAGAGAGAGCATAAGATTTTCCCTGAGCAGCCGGAGGGAAAAGGTGATAAAGCCTTTCTGAGCCTCCCTTCCGGTCGATGCGATCTCTTCCGACCATGATATAAGCGAAATAATATCACGTTTCCAGGCAAGCCTCATAAGTGTCTTGAACCTTTCGAGGTTTCCTTCCGAGGCATCCTCGTTCTGGCACAGCTCGACGGCCCTGATAAGGTTACCGTTTGCAACCCTTGCAATGTCATCGATCCGTGCAGATGTTCCGGGAAACCTCTCGGCTAAATAGCTGGTTATGTCTGTTTTGCTGAATGCCGGTATCTTAACAAGCTGACATCTTGAATGTATGGTGGGGATTATCTTGTCGGGTTCTTCCGAGACAAGAAGGAAAAGGGTCTTCTCGGGCGGTTCCTCGATCATCTTCAGCAGCTTGTTGGCTGTGGTGGGGTGCATCTTTTCGGGCAGCCATATTATCATGATCTTGAAGTCCGACTCAAATGATTTAAGGCTCAGTTTCCTGATAATCTCCGATGCTTCTGAGGCAAAGATAAGTCCCTGTGCATTCCCGACCCCGATTGAATCGAGCCACCTGTTAAGTGGAAAGAAGGGCGACTGCCTTAAAAAGTCCCTCCACTGTTCAATATAGTTATCGCTGACCGGGTCGTCATTTTTCTTATCCCTGATAACCGGTAATACAAAATGCAGATCGGGATGGATCAGTTTTTCATACTTTATACACGACCTGCACTTACCGCATGAATCAGTGGGGGTCCTTTCCTCACAGCTTATGTACTGGGCAAAGGCAAGTGCCAGGGCAAGACTGCCACAACCCGGAGGTCCGGTGAACAGCTGGGCATGACTTACTCTCTGCTGGTTAACAGAGTTAAGTAATTTCCCTATGACCACCTTCTGCCCTGGTATCTGTGAGAATCTCATTTTTTTCTTTATTTGGCCTGCTGCAAGGCAGCCAGCGCCCCATCATAATCCGGTTCCTGCGTTATCTCCGGCACCGTCTGGGTATATACTACGGTTCCGTCTTCGCCGACCACCACCACACTGCGGGCATAAAGACCTGCAAGCGGACCGTCGGTCATAAGAACTCCGTAATCCTTTCCGAATGCTGTATCGCGGAAACCCGACAAAGTTACAACATTTGTGATACCTTCGGTTGAACAGAAACGTCCGTGAGCGAAGGGAAGGTCTTTTGATATGGCCAGAACCACCGTATTGCTGAGGCCTGCTGCAAGCTTATTGAATCTGCGGACTGATGTGGCGCAGACCGAAGTGTCAAGACTGGGAAAGATATTGAGAATTACCTTTTTCCCGTTCAGATCGGCCAGCCCCATCTCCCCGAGGTCTGATTTCACCAGTCTGAACCCGGGAGCCCTGCTCCCTTTTAACGGAAGGTCTCCGGCCGTCTTTACCGGGGTTCCTTTGAATTTTGTCTCTGCCATAGTTTTTCAAATTTATTGAATTCTTTATGAAGTGAGAACACAACAACGTTATGTTTGGTTCATTTTAGTCAGGCACCAGCCTCATCTATCTTTATCAAAGATAACATTTAAGACGCATGATCAGGCTTTTACCCATGCAATAAAGTTACGGCCGGTCTGCAATAAAGTTACTACCGGAGAAAGCGTTTTAAGTAAAAATAATGTAGGTTTGTAAAGGAAAAATTTCTCTCTTAATTAAAAAATATACGATCTATGAAAATGATTCAGGACTTTAACTTTAAAGGAATTAAAGCAATAGTCAG
>CAZBQM010000034.1:23041-25976 GCA_964494045.1 uncultured Rikenellaceae bacterium | reverse complement strand
TTTTCAAGGTTATGCCGGATCTTCTGTCTCAGGGTCTCCAGCTGGCTTATTTTGTCCATAAAGTATTCCTCCTCAACCTCAACCTGAAGTTCAAGAGTATCAAGATTATTAACCCTGTCAACAATAAGCAGGTAGTGAGGTTTTATTTCGCTCATCCCAAGAAGCACATGTTCAACCTGCGACGGGAAGAGGTTCACTCCCCTGATAATAAGCATATCATCGCTGCGGCCAAGACATTTCTCCATCCTTACAAGGGTCCTGCCGCACTCGCAAACCGAATAGTCGAGCCTGGTAAGATCGTGTGTCCTGTACCTTATGAGAGGCAGTCCCTCTTTTGTTATTGTTGTAAAAACCAGTTCGCCTGTTTTGCCGGCGGGGAGCACTTCGAGTGTATCAGGATCGATGATCTCAGGATAGAAGTGATCTTCACTTATATGAAGTCCCTTCTGGCAATGGCATTCGCTGGCCACACCAGGTCCCATCACTTCACTGAGACCATAAATATCAGTTGCTTTTATCTGCAGCTTCGATTCAATCTCCTGTCTCATCTTCTCGGTCCATGGTTCCGCGCCAAAGACACCTGCTTTCAGCTTAAGTTCATCCCTGCGAATACCGCTTTCCTCAATCGCTTCGGCCAGGTAAAGGGCATATGACGGAGTACAGGCCAGTACGGTGCTTCCGAAATCGCGCATAAGCTCGATCTGACGGACCGTGTTTCCTCCCGAGATGGGAATCACGGAGGCACCAATTTTCTCTCCCCCGTAATGCAAACCAAGTCCTCCGGTAAAGAGGCCGTATCCGTATGCTACCTGAATAAAGTCGTGTCGGTTGGCACCAGCCGCGGTAAGGGTACGTGCCATCACCTCCGACCATGTTGAGATATCATTCCTTGTATACCCCACCACTGTCGATTTGCCGGTAGTCCCGGATGATGCATGGATCCGCACAATCTCGCTCATGGGAACTGCAAAAAGGCCGAAGGGATAATTATCCCTGAGATCCTGTTTTGTGGTATAAGGGAGTTTGTACAGATCATCAATGGAATGTATGCTTTCGGGTCCCAGACCGGCTTCCTGCATTTTATGCCGGTACCAGGGTACATTGAAATAAACCCGCTCGACGGTCTCACGGAGTCTCTCACTCTGTACCCTTCTGAGCTCATCACGACTCATACATTCAAAATGTCTGTTCCAGATGTCCATTTTAAGTAGTTTATTGAAGTCCGGATTCAGATCCGGTATTTATATTAAGTTGATTAACAATATTATAATACATACAGGTCATCAGCCTTCATCAGATTGAGATTGTTATCCTTAAGCGCCCTGATGGCTTCCTCGTTATTGTTGCACCTGAGTATCAGGACTGATGTTGACCCGGGCGAGAAAGCATAGGTATACTCGACACTGATTTCGAGATCGGATAAGATCTTCAGGATAGAGGCATAGTTAGCGGCCTCATTCGGGACCATTACCGCAATCACTTCAGTGATATTGACAGTGAACATCTCCCTTTTCAGAAGGTCCTTTGCCTTCTGTGGTTCTGTTACAATAAGCCTGAGAATACCAAACTCCGAAGTGTCGGCAACGCTCAGCGCCTTTATTCTGATATTCTCCTTACCAAGCACTTCAAGAACCTCGGTCAGTCTGCCCGACCTGTTCTCAAGAAATACTGACAATTGATGTATGATCATAATACCTGGTCTTAATTTCAAAAATAAAATTCCGAACTTATAAAAAAATGTGATATAATGGACAGAAAAATAACTGTTTCATTTTTCAATTTTTATCCTTGCATCAACTACAATGATATCTTTCTCACTGCCGATCAGTGGATTAAGATCCATTTCCTTGATTTCGG
Source organism: uncultured Rikenellaceae bacterium (assembly GCA_964494045.1). Lineage (GTDB taxonomy): Bacteria > Bacteroidota > Bacteroidia > Bacteroidales > VadinHA17 > LD21. The sequence goes on along the minus strand of CAZBQM010000034.1, from coordinate 24,119 downwards.
TGGCATGTCGCAAAAGACTTGACAGACGCACTATTATTTCTGCGAATTTTGCCTCGTTGATACCCGGCTTCCCTCTGGTCCCTTTTATTATCCTGTAGCTTTTCAGACTTTTTATCATCGATTCAGCCTCACTGAAGGTAAGAGGTGCAAGGCCTGAAGAGAAATCACCAAGTACCTCGACGAATATTCCACCCAGTCCGCACAGTATAATATGTCCGAACCTGGGTTCATACCTTGCGCCGATAAAGAGCTCGGTGCCGGTGAGCATGGGCTGTATCAGGACACCCTTTACATCCTTTATGCGTATCATCCTTGAGAACTCGGCCTCGAGATGGGTCCTTGACCTTATGTTAAGCGTAACCCCTCCAACATCTGATTTATGGACAGGGCCGACAACCTTAAGCGCCAGCGGAAAGCCCATGATGCCTGCCTGCTCTGCCAGCTCCTTCTTTGAGGTTACTACGGTCTCACTGACAGTGGGAATGCTGGCTGCATCAAGCAGCTGATGAATCACACTGGGTTCAAGGTATCCTGTGCTGGCCTTTGAGATAATCTGCCTTATCGACTTTACATCAATGTTCTTAAGAAAGATCTTTTCGTCTGCCGGATTGGGAGTATTGGAGATCCTTGTGAGCGCCCTTCCCAAAACCACTTCATCGGGAAAATTCACATTCCCCTTGTTCAGAAAATACTCCAATTCCCTTGAAGAACTCAACACTGACGGAAGTATCGGGTAAAGAGGCTTGTCACATTCCCTGATTTTCCTGTCGAGAAGATCGTATACCGTTTTCATGTCGACCAGACCATTGTTTCCGAATATGACACTCATTCCATCGATGGAAGGCATCTTCTTGTCCACATAGTCTATGACTCTTTCCAGCTGTTCATTTGTTGCTGTTGCAATCATGTCAATCGGATTTGAAGCAGAAGCTCCCGGATTCATCATTGACAGAAGGACATCATGATCCTCTCCTGAGATTGCGGGTATATTCATTCCTCCCGAAGCCAGGGCATCGGTAAGCATCACAGCGGGCCCACCGGCATGGGTGATTATGGCCATATTCCTGCCTTTAAACGG
>CAZBQM010000034.1:0-22941 GCA_964494045.1 uncultured Rikenellaceae bacterium | reverse complement strand
GTTAAATCCCAGTATTCAAGGACCTCCTCAACACCCGTCTGGGCACTGTTCCCGACTGAAAACACACCTGAGAAAGTAAGTCCTTTCGATAAGGCTGATTCTATGATGAACAGAGCTGTAGCACCCGATCCTGATACAAAATCGCAGCCTCTTTCAGACAGTCGCGGCACGGGAGTTGTAAACACACCGTGGTATGAAGGGGTGACAACACCTATGCAGTTGGGACCGATAAGACAGGCTCCGGCTTCTTCAACACGCTCAGCAATCTTCTTTTCAAGCAGCCTTCCACCCTCCCCCGTCTCACTGAAACCGGCCGAAATGATAATAAATGCCCTGGTCCCCTTACTCCCGGTCAGTACGTCAACAACATCATAACAATATACTGACGGGATGGCAATGATGGCCAGATCACAGGGAGGAAGATCCCTTACATCCCTGAACGATTTCACCCCCTGAACCACATCATACTTCGGATTGACAACATAAAGGCTGCCTGAATAGCCCCCCCCGAGGATGTTAAGAAGTATCTTTCCCCCCGGCTTTGCAAGATCGTCAGATCCTCCGACAACAACTATACTCTCAGGATTGATCAGTTTATCATTTATCATGGTTCTTTAAGCTTACGGAATTAACCCGTCATTGTTCCGACCGGATTGGAAAATTAAAGATCAGTAATGGGCCGGATTGTTACCAACCCTGTTTTGTTAAACATAAAAAACAGATATAATACTGAATCACAATATATTACAAACACACATACCGGTGTCGTATATCTGCAATATAATAAAAATTAACAGCACAAAAGAAAAGAGCTGTCATGTTTGAAAAACTATCATTTGTCTCTTCGCCTCAGACAGCCAACAGATATACAACCAGGTGATGAACATAAAGGGTCTGGCAGGACCTTGTTTCAGGAACTAATGTTTTAACATAAAAAGAGCAAAAAATTTAAAAAAACCATTAAAACTGTTTTGGATAATAATATTTTTAAGTAGTTTTGAATGCTTTCAAAACAAAAATTATATACAAAGTTGAAATCCGATAGCTATTATTGTTGTTATTATTGCAGGATTAATAAGGTAAGTCCTGCTATAAAATAGTGCTGACAACACGTAATTTATGATATAAGGCTTACCTGAATTAGGGTAAGCTTTTTTTTTTAAAATAAACAATGTTATTAATGTGATATAAAATGGAAAACAGAGAACAGAACAGAACAGTGAAATTTTACAGCGGTAAGCAGATACCTCTTGAGATGCACAAGGTCAGGGTAGTCCAGGCATTGAATCTGAAACCTATTGAACGTCGTTATGAAGCTATCAGGGAGGCTGGTTACAACTCATTCCTGTTGCTTACAAAAGATTTATATCTCGATATGCTTACAGACAGTGGAACGAATGCCATGAGTGATGAGCAGATTTCGAAGATGTTTGTAGCCGACGATGCATACGCCGGTTCAGCAAGTTTCAGCAAGTTTGAAAAAAGTGTTCTTGATGTGCTGGGTCAGAAATATGTTCTTCCGGCTCATCAGGGCAGGGCTGCTGAGAACATCATCTCCACGACTTTTGTAAAGAAAGGTTCTGTTGTTCCCATGAACTATCATTTTACAACAACCCTTGCACATATCCAGGTAAACGGAGGATCCGTCAAGGAGCTTTTCACCTCTGAAGCCATGAAGATAAAAAGTGACAATCCCTTCAAAGGGAATATAGACCTCGACAAACTGGAAGCACTTATCAGGAAGGAAGGCGTTGATAATATTCCTTATATCAGGATGGAAGCGTCGACAAACCTTATTGGCGGACAGCCTTTCTCGCTCGACAACCTGAAAAAAGTAAGGAAGCTTGCCAACAAGTATGGCATTATGGTTGTTCTGGATGCCAGTCTTATGGGTGAGAATGCCTATTTCATTAAGAAAAGGGAGCCGGAGTATGCCTCCACTTCTCTGGGCGACATTCTGAAAGAGATGTGTGCCCAGGCCGACATAGTATATTTTTCGGGTCGTAAAATCACTTCCTCAAGAGGTGGCGCCATCTGCACAAATAACATTGACCTCTTCAATAAAATGAAGGTCCTTATTCCCCTTTATGAAGGTTTCCTTACCTATGGAGGTATTTCAGTGCGCGAGATCGAAGCAATGGCAGTTGGTCTGAGGGAGACCACCGATGAGAATATGGTTGGCCAATCACCTGAATTCATAAGTTACATGGTAAAACAACTCGACAGTCTGGGCATACCGGTTATCATGCCCGGAGGCGCACTGGGTTGTCATGTTGATGCAGGGCAGTTCCTCTCGCACATTCACCAGAGTGAATATCCGGCCGGAGCCCTTGTCGCTGCCTACTACATTATCTCAGGTATCAGGGGTATGGAACGTGGCACGCTCAGCAGTATAAGGGACGAGAATGGCAATGACATCCTTGCCGACGTTGAGCTTATGAGGCTTGCCTTCCCGAGGAGGGTCTTCACTCTTTCACAGGTTGAATATGCCATTGACCGTCTTAACTGGCTCTTCCATAACAGGAAACTTGTCGGAGGGATCAAATTCGTCGATGAGCCGCCCATCCTGCGCTTCTTTACCGGACGTCTCGAACCTATCGGCACATGGCCCGAGGAGCTTGTTAAGAAATTCAGAAGCGACTTCGGAGACAGTCTTTAGTATCAGAGACAACTATTATAAAAAAGCCTGCAGATCATATGGAATCTGCAGGCTTTTGTTTTATGAGAAAACGGTGTTCTCCTCTTTACCGGAGCTGTCTTGCCAGATCGCTTACTTTGGTTACATGAAAAAACTAACAACCATGTGAGCGGGTCCTGGTTTAAAATGACAACTAAAATATGCCACTTTTCAATAAATAAGATCAGAAATCTCTGTTTTAGCTGTTTTGAATTTTGCCCCCGATGTCTTATGATCGGCCAGATCAACAGCTCCCAGTATCCTTTTATGAAACGAGATGACAGAGACCTGGTCGTAAGGAAGATAGTCTTTTTCGATAAGATGCAGAAGCAGGATGGGCCTGTCATGTTCGTCGACGCTTATGACGGCCATACATCGGGCCTGTACAGGACCTGATTCAGCAGAAACTGCGTAGATGCCCGGAGCCGGAAGCAGTTTGCATTCATCCTCCACGGGCACCTCGTACATCTTGATCGGGTAACATGAATTCTCGTAGCCGCTGTACCGGGGTTTACCCATCACGATATAGTAATGGTCGAGATAGGCATTGGCTCTCTGGATATAACCGTCCTTTATGGCCTGTCTTATCTTGGTTGAGCTGACGGTCTCGTTCTGAACCTCCTGTTCCGGTATTTCCTCAGCTTCAAAGTTGTATGTCCGTCTCCAGTTCCAGAGGTGTTTATAGTCACCTTCCTTGTGGAACCCGAAATGATGATTGAACCCGGCAACAATCACCTTTGCATTAAGTACCCCGTGGAGAAAATCCCTTACAAACTCCTCGCTTGTGACCCTTGAGAACTCCTTTGTAAACCTGACAATGATGACATTATCAAGTCCGGCCTGTTTAAGAAGTTCCAGCTTTTCCTCCCCCGAAGTTATCAGCCGAAGGTCTTTGCCGGTGGTATCAGGATAAAGGACCTTTCTGGGGTGGGGCTCAAAAGTTATGAGGACCGATTCCCCGTCATAGTTCCGGGCAAGTTTCTTAAGTCTGTTGAGTATGGCTTTATGGCCAATATGGACCCCGTCGAAAGAGCCTGTTGTCACCACAGGGTTCCTTATACCTCGTGCCTCTTCGAAACTTCTGTAGATCTTCATAAACCTGGTTATGCAGTCTGGAAATTTTTCTCCTTGACAAAATATGCAACCTTTTCAATGGAAGTGATCATATCGTATTCTTCAAGATAGACTTCAGGGGGAACGTTAAGGGGAACTGTTGTATAGTTCAGTATGCCCCTGATACCGAAGCGAACAGCTTCTTCAGCTATCTCGCGGGCATAATCGGCGGGTACGGTCAGTATGGCTATCCTGATATTCATCTCCTTTACAAGTCTTTCCATCTCACTGTAAGGATAGCATTTAATCCCGCTTATCACCTTGTTGATTTTAAGAGGATCGTTGTCAAACGAAGCCACAAGGTTGAGTTTTGACCTTTTTCCCTTAAAATAACCGGCAAAAGCTCTTCCGAGGTTACCTATACCGACAATGGCTACATTAACGCCTTCATCAGAGTCGATGATCCTGCTTATAGTCTCAATCAGTTCCCTTACGTCATATCCTTTCCTCAGCACACTTGAATAGCCTATCAGCATCAGGTCACGACGGACCTGAACGGCCGTAATGTGCAGCAAGGCAGCCAGGTCGTGTGAATAAATAAAGTTTCTGTTCTCATTAAGGCAACCCAGAAGGGTGCGTCTGTATTCACTCAGCCTTTCAACCGTTTTTCCTGGTAAAATATTCATATAATTAGCTAGTTATTAGATTTTTTTTGGAAGTCGTACCGTAAATACGGACCCTACATCGGGAGTACTGTCAACCTTTACAGATCCGTGATACAGGTCGATCACCTTTCTGACGATTGACAGTCCCAATCCGCTTCCTGTTATATTGCGTGTCTTTTCATTCTTTATCCTGACAAACTCGGTAAAAAGGTTTTCCCTGTCTGCTTCGCTTATACCTATTCCGGTATCGGAAAATGATATTATGATGTCGTGCTCATCGCTGTCTATCACTATTCGCGCTTTTCCTCCCTGCCGGTTATACTTTACCGAATTGGAGACCAGGTTGTTAAAAATGATCTCCATATCAGCCGGATCGGCCATAACCGTGTCTTTTGTTCTGACTTCAAGCTCTATGGTAACTTCCATCTGGATGGCATAGGGTTGAACGGTTACCATGGCTCCCCTGGCAATTTTTTCGAGATCAATCTCCTCAACCTTTTCTTCCTTTCTTTCAAGTCGTATCTTGGTAAAGTCGAGAAGATCCATAATAAGGTTTCTCATTCCCTGGATACGCTGCAGTGACCTTTCAATGGGAGTTGCATAATCATCGATTCTGTCCCCGGCCTGTTTTTCCTGCATCATCCTGAGATAACCCTCTATAGCATTAAGCGGAGCTTTCAGTTCGTGTGAAAGAACCGAGAGGAACTGGTACCTGATCTTTTTCCCCTCCTGGTTCATCCGGTGTGTGATTCTTCTCAGGTATTGCTGCTTGGTGATATTTTCAATGCTCGACTTAAGCTCCTGGGGGGTAAAGGGTTTGGGAATAAAATCAGTGGCCCCGTCGCGTGTGGCCCTTATGGCTACATCGATGGAAGCATAGGAAGTTATCATGGCAACAATAATGTCGTATTTCCTGTTCCTGATATATTCGAGTACATCGACTCCCTGTATTCCGGGTAGTTTGTTGTCGAGAAGAAGTATATCGGGTTTATCGCTGTCGAGCATCACTATTCCCTCCTCGCCGGTCGAAGCCTCTTTAACATCAAAGGAATAATCCTCATCCATAAAAGGATAGGTCACATGGAAATTGTTTAGTATCCTGGCCACACCCGACCTTATCCCGGGTTCATCATCAATAACAAGGACTTTCAGTACAGCCATTTCAAAGTTTTAAAAGTTTCATAATCTCCTGGTCGAGCTGTTCAGGTCTGATTCCCTTTTCAAGGTATTTGTCGGCCCGGATCCACAACCTTTCCTGTTCAGAATCAAGGCTGAAGGAGATACCAGTCTCGTGTGCAACGGCAGTTGCCAGGATAACAGGGACATCCGGGTACTTCCTCTTCAGCTTGTAACACAGGATAAATCCGCTGTCGTCATTTTCCATCATCAGGTCGAAGATGGCGATATCTGGTCTGAACCTGGATATCACCGATTCAGCCTCAACCTGGCTCTCCACTGCCACTGTTTTATACCCTGCCTTTTCCAGATTGAATACAGTCTGAAAAAGATAATCAGGATCATCATCAGCGATCAGAACGGTAACATCAGTTTTATTCATTTTCTTTTCTGTTCAAAATTATTAAATCCAGCCTTCACATTATACTTCTTCAATGCCGGTCCGTTAATCCATAACATTTAATTTCTCTCATCAATCTTCATTTCAAGGTTCATTCCTTTCCCCTGGGAAGAACAATCCTGAAACTGGTACCGGTCGGTCCTTTTGACGGATCTATGTTGGAATCGACACTTATCTGGCCCTTATGCATCTTGACAATACCGTATGCGGTGGCTAGTCCGAGACCGGTGCCATGTCCGATGCCTTTTGTTGTATAGAAGGGTTCGAAGATCTTTACACGGTCCTCCTCCTTTATACCAGTGCCTGTATCCTTTACTGAAACTGACACCTCACCAAGTGTATCTTCAAGGAGCAAGGTTATTGTGCCTCCTTCCGGCATGGCATCAACAGCATTCTTGATCAGGTTTGTAAGCACCTGCATCATCTGTTCAGAGTCGATCAGGGCTTCCGGATTGGTCATCTGATCATCGATGCCAATGGATATATTGGGAGGCATTACAACACCCTCCATACTGTGTTCCGTAAACTCCCTTATATTTACAAGCTGGTAGTTAACCTGGTTCTTACGGGCAAAATTCAGAAGACCCGCCACGATCTTCTTGCATCTTCCTGCCTGTTCAACAATAAGTTTGAGATCTTCCCTCACGGGATCTTCATTGTCACACTCCTCAAGCAGGATATTGCTATACATAATTACGACACCCAGTGGGTTGTTCAATTCATGGGCAATACCCGCTGAGAGTTGTCCCATATGGGCAAGTTTCTCCGACTGTTTAAGAGCCTGTTTCATCGACACAAGCTTTTCGTTTGTCAGGGCAAGGTCGTTGACCGATCTGTGAAGTTTCTCAATTGTATAGGGAAGACACATTTCCACTTCAGCCAGACCTTTTCTTATGGCAATGGCATGTTCGACACAGCTTTCATAGCCGCAGGCTCCGCAATCGAGATGGTCTTTCTTTGAAGTCTTTCCCATCGATACAAGCACCTCGCTTATCTCCTTTTCATCGGGCACATCCACGCGGCGGTCCTCGGCCCTGTGTCTTACGGAGAGATCGAGATCAAGGAATTCATCAAAATCCGATTGCCATCTCTTCAGGTCAAAACTCCTCATCTTCTCGTTGGCATAAGAACTGACGAGGGCTCTCCTTGTATACTGTTTACCCGACTTTGTAAGGCCGGGACCCATGATGCAACCCTCACAGCAAAGCAGCTCCATATGCTGATTACGTATAAGTCCCGATTCAAACTCCTTCAGAGCACCCTGGAAATCCGTTCTGCCTTCGGCGGCAATAATATTTCCCGTTATCGTATCATCGTTTATATTGGCTGTCTGAAGCAGTCCCCTGGTCACAGGGAAGATGACTCCCCTTCCTCCCAGAGGGGGATCAAATTCGCCAGGGTTTGTATTATTACTGTTGATATCCAGTTTATTAAAAAGCTCCCTTAATTCCACAAAGGTAATTACTTCGTCAGTCTCCTTGCTTTCCGCTTTTTTTGCCACACAGGGACCTATAAACACAACCCTGAGGTCTTTGCCGTATTTCTGACGTACTACCCGGCATGCCGCAACCATGGGTGATACAACAGGTGCCAGCCTGTTTACGAGGTCGGGATGGTAGTATTTGATATAACTGACTATCGAGGGACAGTCGGAAGTGATGTAATATTCCCTGTTTTCTTCGACCAGCTTTTTGAACCTGTCAGCAACAAGGTCGGCACCGAAAGAGACTTCTGTGACATATCTGAAACCCAGGGCCCTTATCATTCCGACAAGCACTCTGTGATTGCTTATCTCCGGAAACTCGGCCGGGAAGCTGGGTGCAACAATAGCAGCAACCTCTTTTTCGGTCTCAATCAGCTTCATAACCCTGTCGGTTGTATTTAAAAAGACCTTTGCCCCCTGGCTGCACACTTTTGTACAGTTTCCGCAGGCGATACATCTGTCGTCGATCACTTCAGCCTGTCCGCCAACAATACGGATGGCTCTTGCGGGGCATTCCCTGACGCAGGTGTAACATGTACGGCAAAGTTCCTTTATAGTATAAACCAACATTATTCAGTTCATTAAGAGTTTAAAGCAAAACACTTTTCTTCTCGTAATGGGTAAAAAAGATCTTCCTGTCGGTGATCTCATTATGTTCCCTGAGCAGTTTCTCGTACAGGTTGATTATAACGGGAGATCTGGAGGGAAGATTAATTGCTTCTGATTCATCGGCCTGGTAAAGGAGCCTGGCCCTGTTGCGTATTTCTTCACGGCTATGGCCGAAAGGCATTCCTGCTCCGTGAACACAGCCTCCTGAACAGGCCATTACTTCAACCAGATCGTATCTGCTGCCTGAGTTAATTGCCTGCCAGAGTTTTTCAAGAGCAGCCAGGCCATCCACAACTGCCACTTTCAGTTCACGGTCGCCTGTTGTTATTGTGTTTTCCCTGAATGCTCCTCCGGAACGGAATTTTCTGAACAAAGTACTTTCGGCATTCTTGCCCAAGTACCTGGATGAATATGAACGGACGACTGCTTCAGCCAGACCGCCTGACACTTCCGCCAACACTGCTGAAGAACTTCTTCCAGAGAGTGGTTCATCGGCCGGTTCCTTTTCAATGTTGCTTATGTCAATACCGTTCTGCCTTATCAGACGGGCAAGTTCGCGGACTGTCATAACCGAATCGACATCGCTGATGCCCTTTCGCATCATCCCGTCCCTCCTTGCCTCAAACTTCATTGCAGTACAGGGTGATACTGAAACCGAAAAGATCTGTTCCGGTTGTAACCCGAGCTGGTCGGCAACAAGGGTTTTAATAAGTATCCCTGTTATCTGCTGGGGTGACTTAACAGTCGAGAGTTGCGGTATCAGCCCGGGAACGAATTGCTCAACATATTTCACCCAGGCCGGACAGGCAGAGATATACAGCGGATAGTTGGCACCCTTCTCAATATTCTCATGTAACTGGTCAGTCACTTCATTTATCAGGATATCTGTTCCTGAACCGGAAAGATAGATCCTGTCAAAACCTATTTTCCTGAGGACGGCATTCAGAATCCTGTCAAATTCCTTGTTGTACTTGACACCCAGTTCTTCGGCCACCCCGGCAGGGACAAGGGGTGAATACTGGATGACCTTTGAAATACCTGGTTTGTTGAGGTATTCCTGGACCTCAGTTATGTTGTGTTTCTCGTGCAGGGCTCCGGTGGGACAAAGGAGAAGGCACTGTCCGCAATGGATGCAGCTCGAAAAATTGAAATCCCTGTCCATGGCCGTTCCCACGTGAGTCTTTGATCCCTTGTTTATAAAGTCGAGAGAAGTGGCTGTGATGGTTTCCTCGCAGACCCTTACACAGCGGCCGCACAGAATGCACTTCGAGAGTTCTCTCACAATGGCAGGACTTGACTGGTCGAGCCGGAGTTTGATCTTCTTGGCCCTAATCTTTCTCTCGCGGATATTGAGTTCCCCGGCCAGTCTCTGAAGCTCACAATGCAGGTTTCTGTCGCAATACAGGCAGTCGTCGGGATGATTTGAAAGGAGCAGTTCCACTATGGTTTTACGAGCTGTTATCACCCTCGGGGAATGGGTCTTAATCTTCATCCATTCCTCAACGGGCTGTGAACATGCCGTAACAAGCCTTTCGCGACCCTCAACTTCAACCACACACATCCTGCAGGCTCCCGTGGGAGTAAAGTCTTTCATCCTGCACAGAGTCGGAATGATGATACCGTTACGATTGAGCGCCGAGAGTATAGTTTCTCCTTTTTCAGCCCTGATCTTCTTATTATTTACCTGGATAGTAAAAAACATACAGATTACCTGACTTTTATTGCACTGAATTTACATATATCAAAACATATACCACAGCCTGTGCATTTATCCTCGACAATAAAAAAAGGCTGCAGTCTTGTCCCGTAAATGGCATTCACAGGGCATTTTGCGGCACAGGCAGTACAGCCCGTGCATTTATCGACGTCGATTGAAAATGTTCTCAGTCCCCGGCAAACGTTAGCCCGGCATTTCCTGTCAAAAATATGTTCCTCAAACTCATCCCTGAAACATTTCAGGGCACTTATAAAGGGATTCGGAGCCGCTTGTCCCAGACCACACAGGGAGGTATCCTTCATCACCGAAGCAATAGTCTCAAGCTGCATCACTCCCTTGAACCTTTCGAGAGTAGTCCCTGAGTCCTCGCTGACCGGTTTCCTGATAACGCTTTCAAGAATCTCCAGCATCCTGCCTGTTCCCTCCCTGCAGGGAATACACTTCCCGCAGCTTTCATTCCTGATGAATTCCATGTAATACCTCACTATGTCGACAATACAGGTACTCTCATCTATTATCACGAATCCTCCCGCTCCGATGCCTATCCCATGCTCCTTCATGATATCATAGTCGACAGGCAGGTCAAGATCATCCCCGGTTACAAACGAACCGGAAGCACCTCCCAGCTGGATAGCCTTAAACTCCTTTCCGTCCCTTATACCGTCTGCTATGTTTTCCAGAATAGCCCTGAGGGTAGTTCCCATCTCGACCTCAACAACACCCGACATCCTTCCCTTGCCTGCTACGGCAAAGACTTTTGTTCCCGGACTTTTTTCAGTCCCAAGGGTACGGAACCATTCCGGCCCGTTCTGCATAATAAGGGGAACATTCATGAGGGTCTCAACATTGTTTATGACGGTCGGTTTTCCGAACAGACCTGATGAAGTCGGATAAGGCGGTTTCAGCTGTGGCATACCGCGCTTCCCCTCAAGACTGTTTATCAGGGCAGTTTCTTCACCGCACACAAAGGCACCTGGTTCCTTCCTGATAGAGATATCGAGGTTATATCCACTCGAAAAGATGTTGTGTCCCAGAAGACCGTAAAGTCTTGCCGCATCGATGGCTTTCTGAAGCCTTGCCCGGGCATGGTCGGAACCCGATCTCATGAATACTATGGCATTTGATGAACCGATGGCATATGATGCAATGGCAATACCTTCAATAAGGCGGTGAGGATCACCCTCCAGGATGGTTCGGTCGGTAAAGGCACCGGGGTCACTCTCCTTGGCATTGCAGATAAGATACCTGGCATTGGACGGGGTATTGAGGGCATGTTTCCATTTCAGGCCGGTCAGATACCCACCTCCACTCCTTCCCCTCAGTCCGCTCCTTTCAATCAGGTCGCATACTTCTTCAAAAGTATAATGTCGTATGGTTTTCAGATAAGCCCTGTATCCACCCCTGGCAACGTACTCCTCAAGAGACTCCGGATCATAGCATCCGCAGTTGCCCAGGACGATCCTCTTCTGGGCAGAAAAAAAACCGAGATCATTAACAAAGGGAATACCTGCCCAGAGCCCGAAGGCCGACGAGCCTGACTGTCCGACAAGATCATCTTCACTTATATCGTTATGGAAGACACCGTTTAACAAAGGTTCGATCTTCTCTTCGGTAATATTCCGGAAGACCAGTTTATTTTTTCCGGGAAGCTGGACACAGATTACCGGTTCAAAGTTGGCGGGGCCCATGCAGCCTACCCTTACAAGATCCGCTTCATTGCCATTCTCATCCAGATATGCCCTTATCGCCGAATAAGTCTTTTCCGATCCGGAAATCAGGCTGCTTGTTCCTGATGAAACATAGATTGCAGGAACTGAAGATTTCTCCCTTCTTACCTGTTCCAGTACCTTTTCCACTTCCGCCGGAAGTGAATCCGATTCTGACAACAGAACCTTTTCTATAATGAATGTCTTGATATCTTCCATCAGTCGTTTTCCAGGATATATTTAAGCTTCCTTACCAGATCAGGAACCTGTTCCGGTTTGACATGTGTATGATATTCGCCGTTAACCCATACTACAGGCCCCTTCTGACAACCGCCCATGCACGACACAAGTTCAAGACTGAAGTCGCCGCTGCGGGAGGTCTGGCCCGGCTCAGTTCCCGTTTCCTCCCTGAGACTGGCAACAACCGCCTGTGAACCATTCAGAAAGCAGGAGGTTCCGTTACAGACCTTTATCCTGATCTTCCCATAAGGGAAAAACCTGAACTGGTCATAAAAAGTCGCAAGTCCGTAGATCTTCGTCGTACTGAGCCCCAGATGACTTCCAACCTTAATTATGGCTTCCTCCGACAGATAACCAATATCGTCCTGTATCTCCTGTAACAGAGGAATCAGATCCTCCCTCCTGCCGGATTTGTACTTAATCAGTATATTATCAAGATTTGTACCCATCCTTTTTTACGTATGACTATACAAATATAACCTTTTAATTTGTTAATAAATAAACATTGTGAATTAAATAACACTTAAAATCATTAATTTTTCAGGTATGTTTATAGGAGGTTATTTAACTGTTAATGTGGCACTTACGGCCGTTAAGAAGCTCTACCCGAGGCAGAAAGTATCCGGATAGAAGGACTGCCGATCTGCTGAAATCAGGAAGTGGCTATCTATAATTTGGTTTGCATCGGAAAGGGGTCTGACAGAAATTATTACTACATTTGAGTCTGATGCTCACCCTGAAGCAGCAACAATATGATTAAAAGTATAGAAATGGAAATTTGTCTGGGGAGCTCCTGTTTCTCAAGGGGTAATAAGGAAGTTGTCATGTTCATCAGGGATTATCTTCAGAAGTACCATCTCGATGACAGGGTAATATTCAAGGGAGCAAGGTGTATGGGATTGTGCAGCAACGGGCCGAATATGAGGATCAACAACAGGGTCTTTGAAGAAGTGACCATATTGAGGATTGAGGGTATTCTTGACAAGGAATTAGGAAGCTTAAAATAACCGGTTAAGGAAACAGAGCTTTATGAACGAACGGAAGCCAGTACTGTTTATCAATGAGGAAAAGTGCAGGAATTCATATTCATGTGTAAGGGTATGCCCGGTTGATGCCATTGAGGTAAAACCCCAGAGGGCACATCCCTACATCATTCCTGACAGATGCATAGGCTGCGGCCTGTGTTTCATTTCATGTTCTCCAGGGGCAGTTGAGTTCCGTGATTCACGGGAGGAGGTCAAAAAGCTCCTGTCGTCGGGAAGGAAATGTGCAGCCCTCATTGCCCCGAGCATCTCCTCAGAATTTGATGATATAACCGACTACAGGAAGTTTGTGGGGATGATCAGGCTCCTCGGGTTTGATTATGTGCATGAGAACTCATTCGGAGTTGACCTGATAGCCTCGGAGTATGCTAATCTGTTCTCCGCAGCCGGTGGAAAGTATTATATAACTTCCAATTGTCCGCCCATCGTAAAAATGATCGAGAAGTTCAATCCCGGGCTGGTCCCCAACCTTGCTCCCCTTGTATCTCCCATGATTGCAACGGCAATGGTTGTAAAGGAGCTGTACGGAGATGATGTGGCTATTGTACATATCGGACCCTGCATTGACGCCAAGGATGAGCTTTTTCTTTACAGGTCCGGGAAGCTTGTTGATAATGTATTGACATTCATTGAACTGAGAAAACTGTTTGATGAATTCGATATCCAGGAAAGGGTAGTAAAGATGTCTGAATTTGATCCCCCCTACGGTTACTGGGGAGCTCTCTATCCACTTCCAGCAGGTATAATACAGGCAGCAGGTATCAGGCGCGATATTGCCACAAGCAATGTGATTACATCCGCAGGGAAGGAAGATATACTCGATGCAATACATGATTTCGACAAATTCATCGACACCATACATCATCATTTCAACCTCTTCTTCTGCAACGGTTGTCTACTGGGTCCGGGAATGATAAACCACACCGAACGTTTCAGAAGAAGGGCTCTTGTAAGGCTGTACGCCGAAAAAAGGGTAAGCAGGCTCGACAAGGAACAATGGCAGGAGGATATGGACCGGTGGTCACAACTCGACTTCTCAAGAACCTTCACCCCCGATGACCAGAGAATACCTGACCCTCCGGCTGAGGCTATTGATGAGGTCCTCAGGATCATAGGGAAATCAAACCCCGATGAAGAAGTAAACTGCGGAGCCTGCGGTTACCAGTCATGCCGCCAGTTTGCCTCAACAGTTGCCAAGGGACTCGCGATTCCTGAGATGTGCCACACTTACAACCTCAGGAACAAACAGGAGTACATAGAGACTCTCAGGCAGACCAACAGGAAGCTGGCAGAGACAAAAAAAGCACTGAAGGAATCGGAAGAGCTTGCACGCAGGGAAAAGGAAGTTGCCCAGTCTGCTTCCGACATGATGAATAATATGCTTGAAAAACTGCCGACCGGGGTGGTGATCATTGACAGTAGCCTGAAGATTCTGCATTCGAACCGGAGCTTTATCAACATCATCGGTGAGGATGCAAAGGCAATTTCAGAAGTAATTCCGGGGCTCGCCGGTGCTGACCTGAAAACCCTTATGCCCTTCAATATTTACAACATGTTCTCTTTTGTACTAAAGGAGGATGAAGCGGTTG
Organism: uncultured Rikenellaceae bacterium; assembly: GCA_964494045.1. Classification (GTDB taxonomy): domain Bacteria; phylum Bacteroidota; class Bacteroidia; order Bacteroidales; family VadinHA17; genus LD21. Next base: position 8,583 of record CAZBQM010000034.1, on the reverse strand, counting down.
TAAGCAAGGATGTCAGATTTGAGGATAAAATGCTGAATATCTCGATATTTCCCATCAAGAAGAACAAGACCTGCGGTGCTATCGTCAGGGATATTTTCTCAGCCGAGGTCCAGGGTGAAGAAGTAACCAACCGTGTAAGTGAAGTAATAGAGAAAAACCTTGAGATGGTGCAGAAAATCGGATTTCTCCTCGGGGAGGGAGCTTCAGAGACTGAGAAAATGCTCAATTCAATAATTGAATCATATAAATCCCGGACTATAAATCCCCGGGGAAACAGTAACACCAACAGCCACAAGGACCAGTGATCAGGGATTTCTATACCGAAGTTAACAGCCAGCAAAGGAATCATGACGGGGAGAGGATTTGCGGTGATGTATTCCTGTACAGGTATATCAAGGAAGAAGACAGGGTCATTGCCGTTCTCTCCGACGGAATGGGTCACGGGGTAAAAGCAAATATACTGGCTACCCTCACAGCCACGATGGCACTAAACTTCACCCAGGAGCACAAGGAGATAGACCGTATCGCGGAGATAATAATGAATACTCTTCCGGTATGCAGCGAAAGGAAGATTTCCTATTCCACATTCACCATAGTCGATATTGAAAGCAGCGGCAGGGCCAACATCCTCGAATATGACAACCCCGATACAATAATCCTCCGCGGTAATCAGATCTTCGATCCGTCATGGAAGAGAGTCGAACTTCAGAAAGGTAAACACAGGGGGAAAGTTCTGAAAACATGCACACTGGTCCCGATGAAAGAAGACAGGATCATCATGTGTTCCGACGGTGTCTCTCAGAGCGGGATGGGAAGCGAGGCCTTTCCCTTCGGTTGGGAGAGGGATAATATCGCAACCTATGCTGCAAAACTTGTAAGCGGCGAACCTTCCATCTCGGCAATGGTACTTGCCGGGAAAATTGTCTCCATGGCTCATAAAAACGATATGTACAGGGCAAAGGACGATATAAGCTGTGCAACAATTTATTTCAGGGATCCACGTAAGCTTATAATCTGTACCGGACCTCCGTATGACAAGGAAAAGGACCGCGAGCTGGCTCACAAAATAACTGAATATCCGGGTAAGGTTATCCTTTGCGGCGGAACCACAGCTGATATCGTTGCCAGGGAACTCAACAGGGAAATAGTCGATGAACTGATCTTTGAAGATCCCGAGCTGCCTCCTGAAAGTTTCATTGAGGGCATTGACCTGGTTACGGAAGGGATACTGACCCTTCAGAAAGTCAATGAGATACTTAAGTCATTCAACAACTCCACCCGTCTTCAAAAAGGACCGGCCGACAAGATAGTCAGGCTGATAATGGACAGCGACGAGATCCATTTCGTTATAGGAACCCGAATAAACATAGCCCATCAGGATCCGACCCTACCCGTCGATCTCGAGATCAGGCGGACAGTGGTGAAAAGGATTGCCAGGCTCCTTGAGGAGAAATGGCTTAAGAAGGTAAGCTTCGAGTATATCTGATCTTATCTGATCTCCCCACTGGATAATATTCATGATTGAATATTTATGTTTACTTTTAAGCACTTATTGCTTATGATAGTACTGATTATTCTGGCGGTAATCGAAGTCCTTACGTATTTCGTTCTGAGGCAGCACCTTTATGAAAAACGGCGCAGCCTGTTCCATTTCGTCATGCTTGTTAATACCCTGATAAGCATATGGCTGTGGATACTGGCATCCGAACTTGTCAGCTATAAGGGATTATTTGACATGCCGGGGCATATCTGGATGATAATGAGCTTTATTGGAATGCTCTTTGCCGTCGTTTTTCCCAGGACACTGCTTATCATTCTGCATTTTACAGGCAGGTTATTAAGGAACAGGTATGGAAGAGTACAGGGATGGCTGACTACTTATGGAATGATAATATATCTCCTTGCCTGTGTGATAATGATGGCCGGCACTCTCTCGGGCAGGTTCAGGTTTAAAACGGAAAGGTACGAGGTCACAATCAAAGGGCTTCACCCCGACCTGGAGGGTTTGAGAATAGTCCTTATCTCCGATCTTCATCTTGCTTCTTTCTACCATCATCCTTACAAGCTTGCAGAAGCTGTTGAGATCATTAACAGCGAGGATCCTGATCTTATTCTGAATACAGGCGACTTTGTCACGTTCGGCTGGCGCGAAGCAGACAGCTTCGACACCATACTATCCGCCTCGCGAAGCAGGCTGGGCAACTTTGCCGTTGCCGGGAACCACGACTTCGGCACCTATCATCCCTACTTCAGCGAGGCTGAAAGAGCCAATAATGTACTTCTTATAAATCGTTTTGCCATGGCATCGGGATACAGGATGCTCAATGATGAGAATGTCATTGTCAGAAAAGACAGCGCCAGAATAATGCTGGCAGGGGTAACCACCGTCGGAAGATTCCCCGACATCGTGCACGGTGACCTCAGCAAGGCCCTGAAGGATTCAGAAAAAGCCGACCTGGTTCTGCTGCTGGCACATGATCCCAACCAATGGGAAAAAGAAATCGTCGGAAGAAACGATGTCGATATTACGTTTTCAGGTCATACCCATGGAATGCAAATAGGCATCATTTCGAAAAATATCAGGTGGAGCCCGGCCAGGCACATCTATCCTCAATGGAACGGATTATACAAGGATGCCGGCAGCAGCCTGATAGTGAACCGCGGGCTTGGTGTTCTGGGAATACCGGCCAGGATAGGGATGCCTCCTGAGATATCGGTTGTAACCCTTAGAGGGGAATGATTATACTTACAAAAAAAACGGGCAGCATGCCACTGCCCGTCTAATCTCTTCCGACCTGAATTTACTAACTGACCTGACTAACCTAAACATATGAAAAAGCAAATAGACATTAAACTAATACTTAACAATCCAGGGACGGTTCTTCAAAGATCTGTGATATTGACAAATCCGGTGACCTTTTTATTCCCTGTAATAGTATAATTCGGAAAAAAAAATGACACCAGTCATCTTAAGTGTAATCAGAGATAAGTGAAATACATAATAACTCCATCAGGAGCAAATTCGGAAACCGGAAGCAGGTATCATGCCGCCACAGGTATAAGTTACAAAATAAAATACTCTCGCAGGAAGACCATTGCTATAAGCATATCACCTCCGGGCAGGATTCTGGTAAGGGCTCCCCTCCTGACCTCCGGCAGGATAATCGACGATATAGTCGGTAAAAAGTCAGAATGGATAAAGGATATCCTGAAAAAATTCTCTTCAATGGTTTTCATCGACCCTGTAACCGGGTTCAGCGACGGAGATTTAATATTGTTCCAGGGTACTGAACACAGGCTAAAGGTATGCCGGTCTGACAGCAATTACATCCATTATGAACCGGGTAGCCTGGAAGCAGGCCTTAAGGCAGAGAATGATCCCATGGTGGTTAAAGCAATGCTTGAGATGTTCTTTAGAGATGCAGCCACACGGTTGTTAGGACCGATGTTCACTGAACTTGTTAAAAAACACCGGGGATATAACTTCATGCCTTCTGCCTTTACCGTGAAAAAGATGAAATCGCGGTGGGGCAGCTGTTCATCAGGTGGTAGGATAGCAATCAGCTATGATCTGATCAGGCTCGACAGTCGTTTTGCCGAATACGTCATGATCCATGAGCTGTGTCATCTCCGACACCTTAACCATGGAAAGGAGTTTTACACTCTTCTTTCAGAGATATATCCCGGATGGAAGGCTGTCAGAGCCGACCTCAGGAGGTACGTCAGGTAAGGTGACTCCTAAAGTGTGAATTCCTGTTTGGGAGCCGGGATCTCAATATTGTCAAAACCGGCTTCCTTAAGTTTCAGGGCATAGTTCTTCTCAGTCTCATATTCCCCGTGAACAAGAAAAGTCTTTTCCAGTTTCTTCCTGTCCTGACAGTCAAGGAACTCAATCATCTCCTTATAATCGCCATGTCCGCTGTACGAATCTATTTTCCTGATCTCGGCCTTTACCTTATACACTGTACCATGAATCGACACTTCCGGAACACCGCTGAGTATCCTTGCACCAAGTGTTGAAGGGGAGCAGTAACCTACAGCAAGAATGCTGTTCCTGGGATCTGATATACTGTTGGCCAGATGGTGTTTTACACGTCCGGCCTCCATCATGCCCGAGGCTGAAATGATAACACAGGGTTTCTTATAGTCATTGAGTTTTTTGGAATCCTCAACACGGGTAATATAGGTAAGGCTGTTGAACCCAAAGGGATCAGGATCATTTTCCATAACCCTGAGCACTTCCTGGTTGAAGCACTCAGGGTGCATCCTGAATACAGAGGTGGCATTTACTGAAAGAGGGCTGTCGACAAAGATTTCGATCTTGGGCAGGCGGCCCTGGTTGAAGAAGTTATTCAGGGAATAAACCACTTCCTGGGTTCTTCCAACACTGAATGACGGAATTATCAGTTTACCTCCCTTGTTTACGCAGGTATCAATAACAACATCAAGCAAGTCCTCCTCTGCCGTGGCCGTATCTTTATGAAGCCTGTCACCATATGTAGATTCTGTGATGAGAATATCGGCCTGGGGAAAAGGCACCGGAGGAGTGAGTATCCTGCTCGAAGGCCGCCCTATATCACCGGTATAGGCAATTTTCCTGACTTCACCATTCTTCCTTACTTCAAGGTTGGCAACACCGCTTCCAAGCATATGACCGGTACTTGTGAACTTCACTTTCAGGTTATCGTCAATCCTGAATTTCATTCCCGACGGAATACCGATAAAGAGCTTCATGCATTCCCTGGCATCATCCTGGGTATAGATCGGCGTCACCAGTGGTAATCCCTTCTTTGTTCTCTTCTTGTTGAAGGTTTTCGTATCATTTTCCTGTATATAGGCCGAATCAATAAGCATTATTGAACACAGATCCCTTGTGGCGTTGGTACATATTACCGAACCCCTGAAACCCAGCCGGTACATGTATGGTATCAGTCCTGAGTGATCAATATGCGCATGGGTGAGAATTATATGATCGATAATCGAAGGGTCAAAACCAAGGTCGCGGTTCATCTCATCAGTCTCAAGTCCCTTTCCCTGGAACATCCCGCAGTCAAAAAGTACCTTCTTCCCTGAATCAGTTGTAAGTAACGTCTTGCTCCCGGTAACCTCACGGGCCGCACCGATAAATTTAAGTTTCATATTTACAATATTTTAATAGAAATCATCAGAATAATTCAGTTCTAAAGATACTTATTTTCGGCATCGGAAAAACTGTTTTTCGATATCTCCGGCCCCAATACTTTAAACCTTAAACCTTAAACTTTAAACTTTTGTCTTGTTCCTGGTTCCTTACCCCCCGCTCCCTGCTCCCTGCTCCCTGCTCCCTGCTTTTTGTTTCCCTTTCCCATAGCCTTCAGCCGATCATATCATGGGATGTTTGTATATTTGCCCGATTAATCTTTAACCATGGAAAAATATTATACCCTTATAACGGGAGGAAGTATGGGTATCGGAAAAGCTCTTGCCACTGAGTGTGCCAGCAGAGGTATGAACATCGCTATCGTAGCTCTTCCCGGACCTGAGCTCGAAGCCACCTCAGGGGAAATAGCAGGGAAGTATGAAGTTGATGTCAGGTATTACGCTACAGATCTGACTCTTCCTGATGCCCCGGAGAAAGTGCTTGACTGGTGCAGGGAACAGAATATACGGGTCAACTTTCTCATCAACAATGCCGGTATTGCCGGTGCCAAGGCTTTTGAAGACTCTTCCCCGGCCTATCTCGATACCAGGATCCTGGTTAATATACGCGCCATGGTATTGCTTACCCGGCATTTCATACCCGAGCTCAGGCAGCACAAGGGCTCGAGAATACTTAACCTTGGAAGCATTTCTGCATATTACGCCCTTCCCTATAAAAGTATCTATGCAGCATCAAAAGCCTTTGTTGTAAGCTTTTCGAAAAGCCTGGCCTTTGAACTTGAAAAATCCGGGATACAGGTCTCGGTTGTTTGCCCGAATGGTGTTAAAAGCAATTCGACAAGTTCGGCAAGGATAAAAACGCACAGTTTCTGGGGGCAGCTGGTAAGTTCAGAAACCGGTGAGCTGGCCAGGTACACACTCGACCAGGTAGAAAAAGGACAGAGGGTCATTATCCCTCTCCTTGCCAACAGGATACTGCTGTTTATCACCAGGCTGATCCCCGAGAGACTGCTTATCAGGATGTCGGCAAAGGAGTTCAGTAAAGAATTGAAATACCAGGAACTATGAATATTAAGGATTTGCCCGTTCTGGTTACCGGTGGAACCGGGCTTGTCGGAAGTCACCTGATTTACAGGCTGGCATCTGAAGGCTGGCATATAAGGGCCATTCACAGAAAGACCAGCAACCTTGATTTTCTCAGGAAGGTGGCATCATATTACACCGATGATCCGGGGAAAATACTGGAATCGGTTGAATGGACCCTGTGCGATGTTCTCGACTATGAAGCACTTACAGCTTCGCTGAAAGGATGCGGACATGTGTATCATTGTGCTGCTGCTGTCTCCTTTGAAGCAGGACACAGCGATCTTCTTCTCGACAATAACATAAGGGGAACCGCGAACATGGTAAGAGCCTGTATTGAATCGGGAATATCCAAACTATGCCACGTAAGCTCAAGTGCAGCCATTGGTGCCCCAAATATTGGAAGACCTGTAAATGAAGAACATAAATGGGATGACAGGGATTATCACGCGGTTTATGCAATAAGCAAGCACATGTCGGAAAATGAAGTATGGAAAGGAATCCGCGAGGGACTCAACGCCGTCATCGTCAATCCGTCAGTAATCTTTGGCCCCGGTGACTGGAAAAAAGGCAGTTCTTCATTCTTTTCCAATATTGATTCAGGCATGCCTTTCTACACCGGAGGTGTTACCGGATACGTTGATGTCAATGATGTGACAGCTGTAATGGTAAGGCTGATGGAACTTCCTGTTTCGGGTGAGAGGTTTATTGTTTCATCAGAAAATCTTTCCTTCAGGGAGATCTTTACCCTGATAGCCCGCAATCTTGGAGCCAGGAAGCCTTTTTTCAATGTCCCGGCCCCTGTTTCCTACCCGCTTTATTGCCTGGCCAGACTGTTTTCCCTCCTGACAGGGAAAAAATCGCCCCTTACTAAGGAGACCATCAGGGCAGCATATTCAAAGGTACTTTTCGACAACAGCAAGGTAACAAAGACCACTGGTATCACGTTCAGGCCAATGGAGAGGTCTGTTGCAGAAACAGCAAGGCTTTATCTGATGGACAAGGCTTCCGGCCGTCTGGCCTGAAGTTATTAAAGGTCATTATTCGAGACTATTACAACAAACAGATCCATCACGTTGGTCATGGTTGGTCCCGTTATAACATGTCCTCCCGTGATCCTGAAAAAATTCGCTGAGTCAAAATCCCTCAGGTATTTCTCCGGATCAATATGAGATGAGATGGCCCGGTTGAATGTTTCGGAACTGACAACAGCTCCGGCGGCATCAGTCGTTCCGTCATTCCCGTCGCTACCTCCGGCAAGCAGGGTTATCCCTGAAGTATTCCTCAGCTTTGCAGCCGCTGCCAGTGCCAGATGCTGGTTTCTCCCACCCTCACCCGATCCCGTCACCCTTAGTATTGTCTCTCCGCCAGCCAGAATACAGACAGGTTTACTGATTCCCGGATCGTTCCTGATTCTGAGGGCGGTATCAACAAGATAGTCTGCTGTTGCCAGGGTATCTCCCGTCAGTTCATCATCGAGGATCATCGTGTTGAACCCCAGCACCGAAGCCTCATCACGGGCAGCCTCAAGAGCTGTCCTGTTAGTCCCGCAGATGAAGTTGAATGTCGAATCGAAGGCAGGATCGTCGTCGCCCGGCGTCTCAGGCCTCAATCCATTTATCCCCTCTTCGAGGTATCTGACTACTCCGTTTGTCACGTCGCTGAGGAGATTGTATTGTCCGAGGATCCGCAGAGCATCCGCATAGCTTGAATTGTCGGGAGATGTCGGACCTGATGCTATGACATCCATTTTGTTTCCCGGAACATCGGAAAGGATCAGGGATATTAACCTTGCAGGCATTACAGCCTTTGACAGCTGTCCTCCCTTTATGCACGAAAGATGCTTCCTTACCGTATTCATATCGTTGATCGGCACTCCTCCCCGCACAAGTACGTTGTTTAACACTTCAATATCCTCAGGGATAAGGCTTTCAGGGATATCTGTCATCAGAGCCGATCCTCCTCCCGAAAGAAGACAGATGACCAGATCATTTTCTCCTGCCTCGCGGGCAATCCGCAGAATCTCTGAAGTTGCCCGGAAACCGTTATCGTCGGGTACAGGATGACCGGCCTCGGTAACATCAATATATTTCAACTTACAGGCATGCCCGTATTTGACAACCACATGGCCACCTGAAATCCTGTTGCCCAGTATAGCTTCAACATAGTGTGCCATAGCTGCACTTGCCTTTCCGGCCCCTATAACAAAAATCCTTCCCTGGCTGCCGGCATCAAATTCCCTGTCGCCGATCTTTATCACTGAACCTCTGACAGACATGCATTTTCTTATAAGCCCCTCAGGCAGAACACCTCTGATTCCTGCCAGAAAGATGCTGATGGCTGCTTTTTGATTGTCCATGT
>CAZBQM010000033.1:0-27970 GCA_964494045.1 uncultured Rikenellaceae bacterium | reverse complement strand
TGATGGTTATGGAAGAAGAGGGCCTGAAACCCGACTGCATCACGGGCGTCAGCATGGGGAGCGTCATTGGAAGCCTTTATGCCCTTGGCTACTCCACCGACAGCATATACCGCATCCTTAAAACCACTGACTGGAATATGAACCTTTCCGATAAAATACCCGAGAACAAGGTTGTTTTTGTTGAAAAGGAACATAATGACAACAGTATATTATCCCTTCCGGTAGTGTTTAAGAAACTCAGGCTGCCGGCCGGCCTCATAAAAGGGCAGCAGATTGAGAACATGCTGAGCTATTACCTCTGGCCGGCTGCCGACATCAACGACTTCTCAAAACTACCCCTGCCCTTCCTGTGCATCGGTACCGACATCCTTACGGGCCGGCCCGTGGTTCTTAAAAATGGTTATCTGCCCGACGCCATAAGAGGCAGCATAGCCATACCCTCTGTCTTCACCCCTTTCAAGATCGACACGGCCCTGCTTATCGATGGCGGTGTAGTAAGGAACTTTGCTGTCAGCGAAGCCATCAACATGGGAGCAGAAATCATCATAGGCTCATATACCGGATTTAAGATGCTCACGGAAGAACAGCTCGAAAGCGTCCCGGAGATAGTCTTGCAGATGAGCTTTCTCAGAAGTCTTGACGACTATGAACAGCAGAAGAAAATGGTTGACATACTGGTTGAACCTGACATAAAAGGCCTTTCAATTGCCGGCTTTTCAAATGTCGACACCCTTGTGTCAAGAGGTTACAGATCGGCTGAACCTTTCAGGGAACGCTTCAGAAGACTTGCCGACTCACTCGACAGGCTTGGTGAACGCAGGGAACCCCCCGACATCCTTAACAAACTTTACTATTCCTTCGACCGGATAGAGATAGACGGGAATAGAAACATATCAGACGAGGAGATACTGGGTGTCCTAGATTTCGGACCCGGAGAATATATCAACAAGGAGACTCTCAAGGATAAGATAGAGCTTCTGTATGGTAAGGCACTTTTCGAGAAGGTCAGGTATTCAGTCATACCCTCCGGCGACTTACTGATCCTCAGGATCGAATGTACAGAAAAACCCGGGACCAACCTCCACGGAGCACTTCACTACGACAACACCCTCGAATCGGGTATCATACTCAGGCTCATATCAAAGAACCTCCTCGTCGGAAGGTCGATGATAAACCTCGATTCATATATAAGCAAATACTACAGGTTCAATGCCTCATGGATGCAGTTTCTCAACAGGAGCCAGAACCTTGGGATCTCTGTTGCATTCCGGACAGACAAGACCCTGATACCCTATATGGAGGTAATGAATGAAGCAGGCCACATCCAGAACCTTACCTCAGCCTCCTCACTCAACGTCAGCAGGTACATTGGCCTTAACCATCTTATGAACCTGTCGTTCTCGTATGAAAACCGTAGCTTTCTGCCAGAGATAGTACGGTTACGCGACTTTAAAGGGATATCCTTCAACTCACTTGTTTATGCATACAACTACCAGGTAAACAGCGTTGACTCGAAACACTTTCCCACCAGGGGAATCCTCCTTTCGCTTACAGCTTCGGCAGCAAGGCTCCAGTCGGCTGTCATAAAATCTGACAGCTTAAGGATGGTTTTCACCGGAAGAGATCCGGGGGAATTCACTTTCGGAACATCCTGGTCAGTGAACTCCAGTTTTAAACAGTATTTCTCCCCGGGAAGCAAGGTGACACTTTCCCTTGAAGCTGACCTTCTGCTTACCTCTCCAGCCGGTCCCAGGGAAAGTATGATGGACTATCATCTTGCCGGAGGAGTGGACGCCATCTCGGAAAGATCGATACCGATGACAGGCTTTCATCACAACGAGATACTGGTCAGCGACCTGGCAGGAATAGGAACCGGTGTTGATGTGAAAATAGGATCTAACTTTCACCTCGACATGAAAGTAAAAATAGCCGGAGCCAACATGCCCGAACAGAAAAACAGTCTTGGCCTTCTGGCCGGTGCAAGCGCCGGTGCAGGCTATATGAGCGTCATTGGTCCGATAAGGGCAGGTATTATGTACGGACTGTCATCATACGAGCAGAACTTCAGCAGGATAAAGGGCTATGTGAGCATAGGCTACTCTTTCTGAAAATAACAAAGATCCGTATCTTCCCGGAAAGCAAATCCCGACAGGGTCAGCCCGGAAGAGGCGGCCCGATTCTTGCTGTACAGTAATATAATCTTACGGACCCTTACTGACGATCCTCATTTTCGGGGAGCTTAATAACATGGAAACACTCAGGACACTTCAACAACACAAAAAGATATGCAGGCTTGTTTCTGAAAAGAAGATAAAGCAAAGCCTTGATATACTTAACGATATGATGACACTCGCCACTTCTGGGGATCTCAGGGACGAGTATGAGAACATTGTAATGACATACAGGAACATGCTGTCATACACTATTGAAGGCATCGATGACCCCGAAAGGAACAGGGTATATCTGAGGCTTATACAATCGATACTGGTACTGTCTGACAAGGTAAGACAGGACATATTGTCACATTATTCGGGATGGAACACCTACTGGATCAAACAGCAGACTGAAAAGGAACAGAGGCTGACGGGCAGGACCATCATCGAGACGGTCGACGACCTTATGTTCAAATCGGAACTCGACGAATGGCTCAGGCTGAGCAACGAGATAAATCCCGATCCGGAATCGGATCTTTTTCTAAAGCATAAGCATCTGATAAGAAGTATTTTCAACCATCTCTGGCTTACCGACTACTATGGGGAAGCCGAAAAGAGTCTTGTGGATATTGTCATCAACTCAGGGAAATTCAGGTGGTATGAGATGAGCATCTTTGTCTCGGCAATCACACTAAGTTCTTTCAGAACCTGGCAGACGGAGAAGCTTCTAAGGCTCATATCGATATACAGGTCGGGAAAAGAACAGGTTATGGAAAGGGCTTTATCTGGACTTATCCTTAACCTTCATTACTACAACGAAAGGGTCTCTCTCTTTCCCGAGATTACCACTGCCGTAACAAGGCTTGCCGAAGATCCCGGCTTCAGGGAAAGATGCCGGATCATTGTGCTTCAGACCATACGTTCAAGGGAGACCGAGAAGCTGAGTCGTAAGCTCCAGGATGAGATACTGCCGCAGGTGGAAAAGCTCAGACCCCGGATAGAGGAGAAACTCGATCTCGACAACATACTGCCGGGACAGGGCAGTGAAGAAAAGAACCCCGACTGGTCGGAGATGTTCAGCGACTCGGAGGAGATCTTCAAAACCATGGAAGAGCTGACAAAGCTTCAGATGGAAGGATCCGATGTATACATGTCGGCCTTCGCCAACCTGAAACACTTCGATTTCTTCAGGGACTTTCAGAACTGGTTCATGCCCTTCTATCCCGACCACGAGACTGTCAACGAGATCTTCAGGGACGAGATCCTCGGGCCGGGCACCAACGAACTGGCTGAGGCTTTGTACAAGACCCCTTTTATCTGCAATTCAGACAAATACTCCCTCCTCCTTAATCTCAAATACCTGCCCTCGGCCCAGAAAAGCATGATGCTTAAGGTTTTCAGAACGGAACTTGAGGGCCTCAGTCAACTTGGTGATGATGAACAGATGACCGATCCATACAGAAGTTTCAGGTCGAACGTTACACAGTACCTCCAGGACATCTACAGGTTCTTCAAACTGTCACCGTACAGGAAAGAGTTTGAAGATGTCTTCACGGGAAGGCTCGACATCTACAATTCCGAGTTCTTCAGACTCACCTGCAATGCTGGCGAATCAGAGGCGGGACTGGCCGATTATTTCTTCAGCAAGGATTTCTATGAAGATGCCCTTTTGCTCTTCGACCGGATGCTCGCGACCAGGCCAGATGATCCGCAGCTCTATGAAAAGATAGCATACTGTCACCAGCAGTCGGGCAACTATGAAGAGGCCCTCAGGTACTACAGGATGTCCGATCTTATCGTCAGAAAAGCATGGACCATCAAGAAGATAGGTCTATGCTGCCGGAAGCTCGGCAGGAACGTGGAAGCCCTCGACTCTTATCTTCAGGCCCTCAATATCGAACCTGGCAATGTCCATACATCCATGATGATAGCTCACTGTCATCTCGACCTCAGAGAATATGAAGAAGCGCTTAACTATTATTTCAGGGTTGAATACCACGAACCGGGCAACCTTAATATATTAAGGCCCATTGCCTACTGTTATTTTGCACTTGGCAGATTTGAGGAATCGTCGAAATACTATGAAAGGCTTTCGGCCGGAAAACTGACGGGGCATGATTACATCAACCTGGGGCATCTCTCCCTGTGCAGGGGTAAAAGAAAAGAGGCTGTGAAACACTACAGAGATAGTATCCTGATTGGAAAACTAACAATTGATGAGCTTATTTCGGTCATTAATGAAGACCAACCTCTGCTGGTTCAGCTTGGGGCCAACGCGGATGATCTTCCCATCCTGCTCGACTACCTGCTATTCAACATCAGCTGATCCGGCTGAGTCGGGCATGGGGAAGTGCTGAGGATCATCCGGAGGCGGCGGACCGGGTCTTCTTCCGGGATCGCGAAAGCGGGTACTGTCGTTACGGAAGTTCTTCCTCGATTCCCTGATCATCTCTTCACGTCGCTCATCAAACTCCCTGAGCCTTGCAAGTTGCTCCTTTGTCAGATTTGAATCGAGCTCCTTGCGGAACTCCTTCCAACTTGCCTCTGTCTCCTTCCTGAAATCAGACTGAATATCACTGTTGATCCTGGCATATTTCTTCAGCACCTGTTCTATACGGACTTTCTGCTGATCATCAGGCTGAATTATCTTGTAAAGGCCCTCGGTGAACCGTTCTTCAGAGAAATACATGCGCACCGGTTTAAGCTTATGCAGCCTGAGCTGGGCCGAAGTAAGCATACCAAGGACAAATCCAATTATAAGTACACCTGTTATCAGTATTACGGGACGTGCTTTCATCGCGATTGTCAGTTTCCGGTGAGCAGATATACCATGCTTTCGTCAAAGGTATTGCTCAAACCGAGGATTGAATTGAATGAGAATGAACCTTCCATAAGGAAGATCGATATAAGAAGAAGAACGATAGCTGCCACACCGGTGAGAGCTACGCGTTTAAAGATAAAGTTAAGGCTTCTTACGAACTCAACTTCACGTACCACTGCATATTTCACGCTGTCAAGTTCAGCAATGACCTTTTCACAGAAGTTATTACTGAAATCATAAGCGACTCCGGCATCATTTATCCTGCTGAAACTCTCTGCAGGGTCAGCACTCGCATCCAGCGATCTGATCAATAATTCTTTAAACTCCGAAGCTTTCATAACTCTACAATTTTTTCAAAATATTCTTTAACTGTTCCTGGGCCCTCGAGAGCCGTGAGAGAACAGTTCCCAGAGGGAGGTCGAGTATCTCTGCCGTCTCTTTCGTCGAATAGCCCTGAAGCATCCTCATGGCAACAATCACCCTGAAACGTGGATCCATCTCCATAAGGGCCTTGTTTACTATTTCAGACACCTCTGCCTTTTCCCCGGTATCCGGATCTGCAACATCTATCTCATGCATCTCATCGTCACCGGTCTGTGAAAACATTGAAAAGAACTTCTTTCTTCTTTTTATTTCATTTAGCGTCAGGTTTATCGCTATTTTCTGAATATACGTCGATAATTTCGCTTCTCCCCTGAAATCCGGCAACGAATAGTAAAGCTTTATAAAAACTTCCTGTCCGATGTCTTCCGAATAAACTGTATCTCCCAGCATACCTTTTACCGTACGGGCAACCATCCCCTGGTATCGTCTCACTATCTCACCAAAAGCAGCTTTATCGCCGTCAATTGATGCTCTGACCAGTTCATCTTCTTCCCTTTGCCTGTACGATTCTCTGATCATACGTTCAATAGACAGTTAAAGTTTACGGATTATTCCCCTTTGTTAATTTTTATTAACAATAATTTCAGGTTTTTTTGAGATCGCATGTTCACTTCACATGAATTCTTCGGACAACATCATCTTACTCAATGAGTTTCACATCATAATCATCTGAATATTTCACCCTGTAAAGGAATTGGTTTTCAAAGCCTCCCGACTGCGATCTTCTTTTAAAATCAAAATTAGTCTGAAGCAGGTCGGGGTTATGAATAATGGGATGTTCAAGAAAATTCTTTCCGTGAATGGCCAGGCCGCTTATGAAATAGTATGCTATGTCATAGCCCGACCAGGCGTAGCTCTGCTCCGAGGGTTCAGTATGAAATTTTTTTCTGAAGACTGTGTTGAAACGTCTCACCCCGGGGTCAGAATAGTCGATCCAGTAAGGAGAGAAAACCTTCAGGTTCAGGTCAAAGAGGTAGCGGTGATCTATATTCTCAAGTGACCTCAGAACAGGATAGCCAAAGACCTCTGTCTTGTATTTCTTTGACAGCAAATGGATCTCCGGTAAAGCTTCGCTAAGAACAGGGGCTTCCTCTGAGGCAAGTATAATAACATTCCCTGTCTGATCAGACATGGCATCAGAAAGCCTGCTCCCTGATCTGCGTCTTGCATCGGAACGGCTGTAATAGACTACATGTTTAAAACGCGACTCCTGGCCAGCTGTATTCCCTCCCTGGTCGGGCATCATATGTTGACTGAAGCTTTTCACCCATGGATCGGCTATGCCGAGGGTATCAGTCAGCACTATGATGTTGTAACCGGGATACCGTTTCATCTCAGAGACGATATGTTCCCTGGCCACATCAAGTGTTGGTGAAGCCACGTACAGAAGAGGGTGCCCTTCCAGTACGGAATTGCTCATGAGTGGTACAGGCGACACCACCGGAATACCCCTCCGGCCTGCCCATGTGGCGACACGGCTGAGATTTGTCGAATGGGCGGGACCGATTATCAGGTCCATATTATCGAGGCGGCCCGAGCTTAAAAGATCCGAGATTGCAAGAGTATCGGCTTTTATATCAAAGGTCTGTATGTTTATGTTTAATCCCAGTGAGCTTAGGGTGTCGGCTGCGAGCAGAATGCCCTCGTACATCTCGACAAAACCCAGACTGCGGGGATAGATCCAGCTTTCGCGGTGCGACTGGCCTGTTCTTCTTCCTGAAAGGCCGCTTGTATCAGCCGAAGGTGTCAGTGCATTTTCAGGAAGATAAAAAGGCAGAAGCACTGCAACATCAATTGTACCCTTAAGTCCAGTGACGGGGGTAAATCCCAGTGGTTTTTCAGGCACAAAAGTCTTCTCGGGCTTATTAACCTTCAGGGTATCTTTTATCGGCTTAGTCTCCTTTGCCACGGCAGGCCGCTTCATTCCGGGGATACGTAAATACTCACCCACCTGCGGAAATCCTACATCACGGTTCTCTTTTCTAAGATCCTTCAGGGCGACCCCGTACTTTGCCGCTATCGACGTGAGAGTCTCTCCCTTTACGACCCTGTGGTAATATGCATTATCCTGTTGACCGGGTTTCTGACCGGGCAACAGCTCCTGGGTCTTTTGTGATTTGCTGGCATTAGCATGGCCATGTGCCATGTCAGACTTCAGAGGCTGTTTCCTCGGGACGGCAAGTTCAGCACCCAGTGGGAGTTTACTTATTTCTATCCCGGGATTTGCCGAGAGTATGTCAATACTTGTAACACCATATTTCCTCGATATCGAGTATATCGTCTCTCCGGGCTGGGTTTTGTGATAGATGAACCGGCTCTCGTCACGGTCACCTGCTGAAACTGCCTGCTTCACCGGGCCTGATGTCTCACTGGCAACCGGTCTGACAGGTATCCTGAGTGTCTGGCCTTCCTTTGGTCCGTCAGCAGCTGATGGATTTTCCTTTATCAGCTCCGCCTCAGTCACGTTGTAAGCCCTCGATATAGAATAATTCGTTTCTCCCTTCCTGACAAAATGGATGTAGTAACTCACCCCGGAAACCACAATTTTCTCTTTCGACCGTTCAACAGTCACCTGCGATACTGCCCTATCCGGAAAAAGTAAAAGCAGAAAAAACAGGATCAGTATCCCTGACAACTTTTTTCTGTTCATTTCAGAGATTTATTTATTTGACCGCAAAGGTAAAAAACTATTTGCAAACCCAAGCCGGATTGTATACAACGAACATTGACAGGGAAAGCAGGAAGCGGGCCGGAATTCTCTCAAAGGTTCCTGAGAAAATCCTTGCAGTTCCTTTCAATCCTTGAATGTACATCACTGATATCTTCCCTGACAAAGCGCTCACCGGTGATATTCTCATAGAGTTCTATATATCTGTCAGATATCTCTTCCACAATGGGGGCTGTCATCAGGGGTATCTTCTGACCTTCCCTTCCCTGGAACCCGTTGGCCATCAGCCATTCCCTGACGAACTCCTTGGAAAGCTGCCTCTGGGGCTCTCCCCTGTCAAACCTCTCCTGGTAGCCATCGGCATAGAAATATCTTGAAGAGTCCGGTGTGTTTATCTCGTCAATAAGACAGATCTTACCATCCTTCTTCCCGAATTCATATTTCGTATCAACCAGTATCAGTCCGTGTGCAGCCGCTATTTCAGACCCCCTCTTAAAGACCTCCAGGGTATATTTCTCAATAAGCTCATATTCCTTTTCGGGTATCAGTCCCCTCCTTATTATCTCTTCCCTTGAGATATCCTCATCATGTTTTCCCTGTTCAGCCTTTGTTGTCGGCGTTATAATGGGTTTCCCGAAACGTTGGTGTTCTCTCATCCCGTCGGGCAGTCTGATCCCGCAGATATCCCTGGCACCCGATTTGTAAGTCCTCCACGAGCTTCCCGTAAGGTAGGCTCTCACTATCATCTCAACAGGATAGGGTTCACATATATGTCCGATAGTCACTGTCGGATCAGGCGTGGCAATCTTCCAGTTCGGCACTATGTCACTGGTGGCATCAAGAAACCTGGAGGCAATCTGGTTCAGTACCTGGCCCTTGTAGGGAATCCCTTCGGGAAGAACAACATCGAAGGCCGAGATACGGTCGGTAACGACCATAAGAAGGTATTTGTCGTCGATATTATAGACATCTCTCACCTTTCCCCTGTAAACACTTTTTTGTCCGGGAAACCTGAAGTCTGAAGTCACAATTGTCTTTGCCATAGAAACTTATTTAATATTTTTCGCTTTTTTGTCCGTTGCTGTCACCCGGTATCTTCTCTTCCTGTTCATAAGCCCTTACTATCCTTTTAACAAGCTTATGCCTGACAATATCCCTTTCATCGAAGCGGATGATCGAAATCCCTTCGATGCCCGCGAGGATCCTCATGGCCTGAAGCAGACCCGATTCATTCTTCTTCGGCAGGTCTATCTGTGTGGTATCGCCGGTCATAATGAACTTCGAGTTCAGCCCCATCCTTGTAAGGAACATCTTGATCTGACTTATCGTGGCATTCTGGGCCTCGTCAAGTATCACGAAGGCGTTTTCGAGTGTCCGTCCCCTCATGAAAGCAAGGGGAACAATCTGTATCGTCCCGTCCTCGACCAGGGTCTCCAGCTTCTTGAAGGGTAGCATATCATGAAGGGCATCATAAAGGGGCTGCAGATAGGGATCGAGCTTCTCCTTCATATCTCCGGGCAGAAATCCCAGTCTCTCACCGGCTTCAACCGCCGGACGGGTGAGTATGATCTTCTTTACCTCACGTTCTTTCAGAGCCTTGACGGCCAGGGCAATTGAGGTATAGGTCTTTCCTGTCCCTGCCGGACCCTCGGCAATGATGAGGTCATTGGTAACAGTCTCACTCACAAGCATGGCCTGGTTAACAGTACGCGCCCTTACAGGCCTGCCGCTTGTACCAAATACTATCACATCCTCAAAATTGCCGTCAGAGGCGCTCTTCATATGAGCAGCGTCGAAGAAGTACTTCTCCAGATCTTCCTCGTCAATCCTGTGAAACTTGTTGTAGTATTCGATGAGTTCGTTGAACTTCTCGGCAAAAAGGGTGATCTCTGTCTCCTCACCTATGCATTTTATCTCGTTCCCCCGTGCAATAATCTTGATCTTCGGATAGAAGCTCCTGATCTTTTCAAGAAGGGAATTATTGATTCCGAAGAAAACCACAGGATCGATATCCTCAAGAAATATTATTATCTCGGTCATTAATCAAAAATAGTTGTGTTCCTTGTACCTGCCTTATTCCGGGGTCTGATAAATGTTTAATGTTTTGTAAAAAAAGTTGCCTGACTGTCTGCAAAGTAAGTTTATTTTTCCATAGAAGATTATCTTTGTCCTAAGTTTTTTACCTATGCCGGTCATCACACTTACTACCGAATGGAGGTCGGATGATATCTACCAGGGGATCATCAGGGGGAAGCTGTGCAGTATGTGTCCCGAAGCTGTCATTATCGACAATGCTTCCGGAATCATTCCCTTTGATATCCTTCATGCCTCCTTTGTTATCAGGAACACCTTCGAAAACTATCCCGAGGGATCGGTCCATATCATCTGTATACATTCTGAAGCCCGCAAGGATGAGGATTATCTCATTGTCAGGGCCAGGGGACATTATTTTATCGGCACCGACAACGGTATCTTCAATCTCATCCTTAACTCTCCTCCCGACGAAGCGGTGAGGATCAGAAAAGGAGAAACGATAAATGAGCTTGATGTTTTTGCCATGGCCGCTGCCGGCATTGCTTCAGGCACGAAGATGAGCGAGCTGGGTGAGCCGGCCGACAGTATCGCGGAAAGAATGCCCCTCAGGGCAACCATCGACAGGGATGTTATTGTCGGCAGCATCATCTTCGTGGATTCCTATGGAAACGTCTTTTCAAATATCACCAGGGAGGTCTTTTCAAGGGTTATCGCTGACAGTGAATTCAGGATTCTTATCCAGAGCAACAAGAACTACACCAACAGGATATCTGACCACTACTACGACGTTTCAGTGGGTGACCTGCTGGCAAGATTCAACTCACTCGACCTGCTCGAGATTGCAATCAACGGGGCAAACATATCCGAACTGCTCAGTCTCTCCACGGGTTCGGTGGTAAGGATTGAAAGACTGGAGAAAACGACTTCTGCCGACCGGCTTTTTTAATTTTTTTATGATGAACAATAAAGTAAAAAGTTCCGAGGAGTTTGTAAAACTCCTCGACATTCTTGATGAACTGAGAGAAAAATGCCCCTGGGACAGGAAACAGACAAATGAGAGTCTCAGGAAACTTACGATAGAAGAGACATATGAACTGGCCGACGCCATCATCTCGGGCGACAACGATGAAATAAAGAAGGAACTTGGCGATCTGATGCTGCATATTGCGTTCTATGCCAAAATAGCATCTGAGAAGGGCCAGTTCGGAATGGCCGACGTTCTCCAGGGAATTACCGGGAAACTTATCTACCGCCATCCTCATGTCTTTGGCGATGTCGTGGTGTCGGGAGCTTCTGAGGTGGAGGAGAACTGGGAGCAGCTCAAGATGAGGGAGACAGATGAATACAAGCCCGTCCTCTCCGGAGTGCCTTCATCACTCCCTGCCATCGTCAAAGCCAACCGTATCCAGGAGAAAGCCAGGGGAGCCGGTTTTGACTGGGAAAAACGCGAACAGGTGTGGGACAAGGTTCAGGAAGAACTGTCGGAGCTGAAAGAAGAAATAGCCAACCATGATGTTGAGCGCATCGAATCTGAGCTTGGTGATGTCTTCTTCTCGCTCATCAATGCTGCACGCCTCTACGAGATCGATCCGGAAGCAGCACTCGAGAAAACCAACCGGAAATTCATCCGACGCTTTAACTTCCTTGAGAAGGAAACCCTTTCCAAAGGCCTGTCACTCCGCGACCTTAGTCTCGATGAGATGAATGAGATCTGGGAAAAAGCCAAAGAAGAGGAATGAAGGATCAATCCGAAAAACTTTAACATACCACCCCGCCCTCGCTCCGCGAGGGCACCCCTCCTGACTCAGGAGGGGAAACTACTTTATATAGTTTAATCTTTTAATTCCTGGAAATTCCGTTCGGTCCGGTTCGAGGCGAGAAACCATTGTATTACCGGAATAACCAACCATTTTTTCTGCTGCAGGCGATATGGTATTGTAGCCGATAAGGTATTGTAGAACCGAAATAACCAATCATTCTTTTCGCCGTAGGCGATAAAGTATTGTGGTTTTGTTTAACCTCTACGAGGTAAAAGAATCTGATCGAACCTGTGTGCTACAATACTTTAAGCCCTACGGGCTATAGACTATGAGCATGCCACAAAATGAGGATCCTAATCAAAATATTAATGCTTTAATTTCGCCGTAGGCGATAAAGTATTGTAGCACATTGCAGAAATAATATGTTTATTCCTCGTAGAGGATAAACATTACAACCGTTTCATCTTCATCGTTTTTAATTCATTTTTTTTGCCGGGCTTTAAGCCCGGTCCTTTTCGAGAAATCAAGCGTAAAATTTGGAGAGAAGCCCTCTAATGTAAGTTTCCCCTCCTGAGTCAGGAGGGGTCCGGCGACGCAGGAGCCGGGGGGTGGTATGTCTTTTAAATCCCCGGAAATTTAAGATGCAGTGCAATTCCGAAATGAAGTGGAGTGAGGAATATGCCTGTCAACCGCCTTTTCGACTTGACCCGGAATGAACCCGGTAAAGAGTTCCTCATGGTTATTTTAGAGAATCCGGGATTTTGCATTTTCCCGTATCGGACCGCCTGCTATTTGAAAATATAGCTCAGCAGCTGGTAGATGACCTTTGCCGCTATGAAGTCGGGAGCTTTGTTTGATGGTGAAGGACATAGTTCAATCACGTCGAAGCCTACCACCTTCCTCGATGCAGCCACGTCGCGCAGGAAATGCATGAGCTCGTAATATGATGGTCCGCCCGGCTCCGGCGTACCGGTCGACGGTATCAGCGAAGGATCAAACACATCCATGTCGATGGTGATGTATACATTTTCAGAAAGCAGTGAGACTGCCCTGGAATAAAGACTTTTATCGTTGTACAGCTCATGGGCAAAGAAAATCCTTTCCCTGTCTGTCAGCCCAACCTCAACAGCCGACATGCTTCTGATGCCTACCTGGACCACCGGAGCCATCTCACTGATGCGGGCCATGGCACAGGCATGGTTCAGGGCTGAACCTTCATATTCGGGACGAAGATCTGAGTGAGCGTCAAGCTGAAGGACCGTAAGGTTGTCAAACCTCGAGGCTATGGCTCTTGCAGCTCCTATGGCAACTGTATGGTTTCCACCCACCGTGACTGGAAACCGGCCTGTATCGAGCTGGGCTGACACCTGCTGGCAGACCTCATCAACAAGGGCTTCGGGACTTTCTTTCACCACGACAGGCTGCAGGGTGTGGATACCTTTGAGCTGAACCTCGGTATCGGTCTCAATATCATAGAATTCGAGGTTCACCGATGCCTCCATGATTGCTTCAGGCCCTCTGTCCGATCCCTTCATCCAGGTGCTTGTCTCATCATATGGCACGGGCAGAATGACTATCTCAGAAAGTTCATAGTCATTTATTACTTCATCACCTCCGAAATTCACCATAAGGTATTGAGGGTGTTAGCTTTTTCCCTTCGGAGAGCCTTTCTTTCCGGCTTTTTTGGCCGGTGCATCAGCTGCCTTGTTCTTTTTTCCTTCGGTACTGGCGTCGGCGTTGTCCTCTGCACTGATTCCGGCTGCTTCTGCTTCAGTCTTTTCTGCGGGCTCTGCTTCAGCTTTCTCCTCCTCCTTCTTCAGCAGACCATTATCAAGAAGAATATTGTACCATTGGGCTATCTTCCTGATATCGCTGACATAGACCTTTTCCTTTGCATAGTTGGGAACGACCCCGGCAAAATATTCCTTCAGCTTGTCAGGAGAGCTTTTCGGATCAACAGCCCGTCCTCCGTTTTCTTTTTCAAAGATGCTGTCAAAGACCTTGCCCAGCGGCATATCCTCGTCGTCAGTAAAGACCGAGATATCGTCCAGTGAACTTACCCTTGCAGAACTGAAGGCACTGCTTCTTTTGCCTGTTCCAATTTGCTCAACGATGATTGAGTTCTTGCCCTGTGCCAGAAATTTGAACAAACCTGACTCACCTGAAATCGAAATAATATCCTTTAGTATCATTTTTTCGGAATTTTTGATGCAAAATTAATTTTTGTCTTTGATTATTGTATGGACAGCCAACTCTTTTTGATTAAAACAGTAATCAGACCATGTTCCTTTCCTTTTTGATCTTCTCGTAAGCTTCCTGAACCTTCCTGAACTTATCCTCCGCATCCTTCTTAATCTCTTCACCAAGATGGTTCACCTTATCGGGGTGATACTTCATTGCCATCTTCCTGTATGCTTTTTTAATCTCTTCGTTGCTTGCCGTAGGTTCTGTCTCAAGAATCCTGTAATAAGAATCCGTGTCGGGGATGAACATGTTCCTTATCGACATGAAGTCGGGACCAGAGATCCCCAGGTAACCTGATATCTTCTCAATGGCATCCAGCTCGGAAGGATGGATCAGATTGTCGGCCAGTGAGATATTAAAAAGTAGGTGAAGAAGCTGCAGACGTGATGAGTGGTCCATATTCTGCCTTATCTGGATACAAACATCGCGAACAGGTATGTTCTGTTTCAGGATGTCCCTCAGCATGACAAGAGCCTCTCCGGCAGCCTGTTCCCCGAACTGTCTGACAAAAAAGGTTTTTACATAGTCGAGTTCCGACTTAACAACTTTACCATCAGCCTTCATTATGGCTGCAACAAGCACCAGGAGACTCATCCCGAAGGCTCCGGGGGTCGTCCGGTTACCGGTCACAGACGTTTCTGTTGTCCTGACTGACGTACTATCTACAACCGATCCCAGGATGAATCCCAGGACGGCCCCGATAGGACCTCCCATCATCCAGCCAAATCCGCCTCCCAGCCATTTTCCAAAGTTTGCCATCAGTCTTTATAAATTAGGCCCGACAGTATATCCTTATGGATATCAATCACTGCCGGTATTATCATATCATTTTCTGAATTCCTGATCACGTAGTCCGAGTGACTTATCAGATAATCGTCATCATGCTGGTTCCTGATACGTTCAAGAACCTGTTCACGGGTGAGGTTATTTCTCAGTATGACCCTTTCTATCCTTTCCTCCATGGGCGCTGAAACAGTAAGTATCCTGTCGACTATATCGGCTGCTCCACTTTCAAAAAGGATGGCAACCTCGATGATGACATAGGGAGAGGTCTGCTTTTCAGCCCAGTCAGTGAACAGCTTCAGAACCACGGGATGAACCACCGAGTTGACCTTCAGAAGAAGTTCATGATCGTTGAAGATCAGGGCAGCAAGACTCTGACGGTCGAGTACGCCCTCAGGGTACATATCTCTTCCGCTAAACATGTTTATCTGTCTTCTGATCACTTCGTCGGAATCCATAAGTCTTTTAGCTTCCGGATCGGCAGAGAAGACAGGGATACCAAGTATACTGAATATCCTGCACACCGAAGTCTTGCCACTGCCAATACCACCGGTAACACCCAGCATCATCTTCCTGTCATTTCTTCCCCTCATCTTGCCTTCTTTTCAATAAGAAAATCAACGCTCTCAGGAGAGTAACTCAGTGAAGTAACGAAATCAGGAGTGTCGAGCACCTCTACCGGCAGCTTTTCCGAAGTCATCAGATCCGTATTCTTAAGATCAATAACTGCATTGAAGGGATAGTCGCCCAGTATCTTGTAGTCGTTAACCGCAACAAAACATTTGACTGTAACCTGGTCAGGGAAGATCTTGATATCTATTGAATCGGGGACGTTGAGAAGCTTCACCGGCACGGCCACCTCTGCCTCAGTGAACTGTTCCACGGGCACTGTAACCGAGACCCTCCTTTCCGAAATAGTGTAGCTGTCAGACTGCATCAGAGGGATGCTCTTTCTGATAGGTTTATTAAGGCCATTATATTTCTTCAACCTGGTTGTCACGAACCTGAGGGTATCTGTTACCAGCGAGGAACCTGTGACAGTAACGGAATCGGGATTGCAGATGATGTCGCCCTTAATGAAATACTGCTTGTCGGTGACAAGTTCCAGAGCAGGTTTTACTTTTACTTTCCTGCTGACTATTTTGTCGAGTGAGAAAAACAGGGTATCGGGCCTGATAGCCGTGATCTCGCATTCGGACTTCAACTGTCCCGCCAGTTTTGGAATAAGTCCTGAAGTGACGACATAATAACTCAGGTTCCTGCTTCCCGGCACTCTCATGTAGTTGACCGACGAGATGTCAATAACGACTGGCCTCCGGCCTCCGGCAACCTTAAGCTTAAGTATGGAATAACCCGGACCCTTGAGAAACAGATCGAGTTTCTGGGGCAGGTCCCTGATCAGTGTCCTGTCTTTCGGAAGGTTGACATACCTTACAGGATATTTTATATCGGTAGCCGTGATTTCGGACAGGGAGTTAAGGTACCAGAAGACAAAAGAAAGTAACAGGAAGAGGATAAAGATAAAACTGTCCCTGTTACCTTTCCCTGATTCCTTTACGGTATCTTTTATGGGCCATATTCTCCCTTCCCATTTCACTCATTAAAAGGTGTTTATCGTTTACTTCTGATCAGTGTCGGAAGGATCCTTCATGACAGCGCTCTTGTCGACCTTAAGTTTAACGTCGCCGCCGACCTCGACCATGACATAGTTATCCTTAACCTCGTAGATCCTGCCATAAATACCGCCGTTAGTGATAACCTTATCGCCCTTCTTGAGTGAGTTGCGGTAGTTGGTGAGATCCTTCTGTTTCTTCATCTGTGGTCTGATCATGAAAAAGTAGAACACGACGAAAACGAGGATGAGAGGAAGAAAAGTAACAAGGGCGTTGCCCTGTGCGGCAGTTCCGGCTGCAGGTTGTGTCAAAAGCGGAAAATAGGCTAAATTGATCATTATCTTTGTTTTTAGTTGATTATTTCGAAGGAATAACTTCGGCAGTTATCTTCAGAAGCACCACTGGCACCTTCGCGTTTGAATGTACCGATATGGTTTTTGTCTGCATTCCCTCCCTGCCGGAAGTATCAAAAACGACTTCAAGGCTTCCATTGTCACCGGCCTTCACAGGTTTTGAATCGAATCTGGGCACGGTGCAGCCGCATGTGGTATTGGCCGATGCTATTATCAGGTCGTCGGGACCTTTGTTTTCGAAGGTGAAGGTATAGGCTACTTTCTCGCCTGCAGCAACAGGTCCGAAATCGTGCTCATACTCGGTGAATACTATTTCGGTATTGGCGCTGACAATCGCAGGGGCACCTTCCCCTCCGCTGCCGCCATTCCGGCATCCGGCAACGGATAAAATAAATACAAGAAATACTATTATCCTGTTCATGAATACATTTTTGTTTTCAGTCTTCTTCACCCGGGGTCTCCCCTACAAGTCCGCGGCCGCTCTTGCTGAACATGCCCTGCTGCCGCATCTCTTTGACAATATTATCAAGTATGCCATTGACAAATGTACTGCTTTTTGAAGTACAATAATATTTGGCAATCTCAATATATTCGTTGAGAGTCACCTTGACGGGAATCTCGGGAAACTCGAGGATCTCGGTTATGGCAAGCTGCATCACAAGTATATCCATCAGGGCTATCCTTTCAACCTCCCAGTTGGTTGTGTTGTGATCAATCAGCTCAGAGCATTTCTGCGTGTACATCACAGCCTTTCTGAACAGTACCGTGACATACTCCTTATCCTCTTCATTCCTGAACAGGGGCATCATCTCCCCGGCTCCTTCCGACCCGGCCCTGAACTTCTTCAGTGTCTTTTCAATCATGGCCGAGACATACTCCAGGTCATCATTCCAGTAAATACTCTGCTCCTCGAGGTTGGCCTGAAGCTCCTCGGAGTTGATCAGGAACTGGGTGATGAGTGCTATGACGAATTTCCTGTCGGAAGTGTAGCCTGCCTGAGACTGTGTCATATACTCGGTATACAAAGGCCAGTCAAGGATGTTGTTGTAGATAGTCCTCGGAAGATGCGGATAGTTTATCCACGAAAGTTTCGAAGAACTGATATGATCGTTGAATGATTTGTTCGATCTGATCTGGGCAATGACCTGGTTGTCGATAAACCGACGGTTGGGATTAAGGTCCTCTGTGGTAGGCATATGCTTCTGAAGAGCAAACTCTATCTTCTCCCTTGCCACATCTGCTATCTCCAAAACCAGCAACAGGAGATAATGATACAGATCAAACGTCTTCGTAATACTGAACATCAGTTCCTTTTCGGCCTGCGCCAGATTGTTGTCTTCCCTGCGGTTAAAAGCATAGAGAGCCATCAGGGCTTTTATGCGTAATAATCTTCTGCTTATCATTTAAAAAGAACCTCATTTTTCCGCTGCAAAAATACTCTTTTTAACTTAGCTTCAAAACATATCTGAAAAATTTAAAGACATTAGTATTTCGATGCTTTGAAATCAAATGAATTATTTGTTACATTTGACAATCACATCCATAGAGCCTAACATAAACTAACATAAACTAACTTAAAAAATGGAACAGGACACCGGAATTAAAGAAGTTGTTCTCGGCAATGAAGAAAAAGTAATAAAGGAAGAAGTATTTACCAAAGTAGTGAGAGCTGGAAAAAGGACCTATTTTTTTGATGTAAAGGCAACCCGTAAGGAAGATTACTATCTGACAATTACGGAAAGCAAGAAGCATCTTGGAAAAGAAGGTAAGGTCTATTATGAAAAACATAAGATCTTCCTGTACAAGGAAGACTTTAACAAATTTGCGGAAGGTCTGAAGGATGCTGTCGACTATATCGGCAACGGGGTCATTGAACACGATGACTCCTTCTGTGAGCCTGTTGCCGCAGACAACATGGGCGAACGGGAAATGATAGCTGAGGAGTTCACCAACGTTGATTTCGAAGACCTCGGGAAGAGATAAAAAGGATTTTGTCTGATGCCTGACTATATTTTGCTTACCTTTTCGATCATCCTGATGATACTCGGGATTATCGGATGTCTGGTACCGGTTTTGCCCGGACCTCCCCTCAATTTTGTCGGTCTGATAATGCTTCAGATCACACGATTCGGTGACTTCTCCTCGCGGCTGCTTATCGTGATGGGAATTATCGCCGTGGTTGTTACAATACTCGACTATGTGGTTCCGATCTGGGGGACAAGGAAATTCGGAGGATCAAAATATGGGATGAGGGGAGCCACCGTGGGGCTCATTGTAGGCCTCTTCCTTGGTCCCGCCGGCATTATCATCGGACCTTTTGTCGGTGCTTTCGTGGGCGAAATGATCTTCAGGGATGATTTCCGCTATGCCTTAAAAGGTAGTTTCGGCAGCCTTCTCGGGTTTCTTACCGGTATCGGGCTGAAACTGGCGGCTTCATTCCTTATGACATTCTACTTCGTAAAGGAACTCATTGCTTAGGATCCCAGGGTAGCCACCATCACCGCTTTGATGGTATGAAGACGGTTTTCGGCTTCGTCAAAGACGATAGAATGAGCCGACTCAAATACGTCTTCAGTCACTTCCATCCCGTCAAGACCATATTTATTATATATCTCAGCCCCCGTTATGGTCTCCCTGTTGTGAAAGGCAGGAAGGCAGTGCAGGAACTTAACATCCGGGTTACCTGTGAGCCTGACGACATCCATATTCACCTGGTAGGGCCTGAGTAAGCTGATCCTTTCATTCCACACCGATGCCGGTTCACCCATCGATACCCATACGTCGGTATAGAGAAAATCAACGCCCTTTACAGCCTCTTCAACATTATCTGTTACCATTATCCTGGCCCCTGTTCCGGCAGCTATCTCACGGCAGGTGGCTACAAGCTCACTGCTCTGCTGGTATTCCACGGGAGCGGCCGAACGGAAATCCATCCCCATCTTTGCCGCACCAACCATAAGGGAGTTTCCCATGTTGTAACGCGCATCACCAAGATAACAGAAAGATATTTCATTAAGAGGCTTCCGCGAATGTTCCATCATGGTCATGAAGTCGGCAAGAATCTGGGTGGGATGAAACTCATTGGTGAGCCCGTTCCATACAGGCACTCCGGAGTACTGAGCCAGTTCCTCAACTATCGATTGGCCATAGCCGCGGTATTCTATTGCATCGAACATGCGCCCCAGGACCCTGGCGGTATCCTTCATCGACTCCTTCTGCCCGATCTGCGATCCACTTGGACCTAAATAAGTAACATGAGCACCCTGGTCAAGAGCCGCAACCTCAAAAGCGCACCTTGTACGGGTCGATGACTTCTCGAATATAAGTGCTATATTCTTTCCCCTGAGCTTCTGCTGTTCAGTTCCGGAATATTTGGCCCTTTTAAGATCAAAGGAGAGGTCAAGGAGGAACTTTATCTCTTCAGGTTTGAAATCGAGAAGCTTGAGAAAACTGCGGTTGCGAAGATTGACAGGCATGATATTTATTATTTTAATTGTTAAACAGGGGTAAAAATATAAAATATATCAATACGCATGTACAAACATGCCTTCCTGACTGCCACAGTAAACCCGAATCATTTTCACAGTTTATCTCCGCCCTGACATATCAGTCAGACCGGCAGGCAAATCAGCAGTCAGCCTGTAGTATTTGTAAAAAAAACACTACATTTACCTGTTCCTTAAATAAAGACATTTGTGAGATTCATCTACGGGTTGTTGGTTGTGATGGTCTTTGCAGTGGCCGGCTCCTGCAAACAGAATTCCGGCACGAATATAAGCGAGGGTGAGATCCATTACTCCATAACATATGCCGGAAAGACCAGTCCGGTTCCAAAGGAGATTATGCCCCGGGACCTTATTGTTACATTTAAGGATGATAATATTCTGTTCGAGATCATATCCCCCTTCGGGAACTCGGGCATCATCAACCTGTCAAATCCTTCCGAAGAGATTTTCGACACATATATAAGCATCTTCACCCTGAAGTATTTCTATGCTGCAAAACCAGGTGAGACACATCCGGGCTTTGACGACATGAAGGGATTGGAGATCAGGAAGACCGACAGCACAAGGATGATCTGCGGTTATCTCTGCAATAACGCCAGGGTCAGCTTCGCTTCTGACAGATCGAAGATATTTGATATCTGGTACACAAAGGGGATAGATGTTGAAAATCCAAACATATCAACACCCTACAGTGATATTGACGGCGTCCTTATGAGTTTTGTGTTTGTCATCGGAAACACCGAACTTCATTTTATGGCTGAGAACGTCTACAGCAAACCCATTGCCGACGAGAGGTTCGACCGCAGGGAAAAGTTCGCGAGAATCTCAAGAGAAGACATCAACCGCTTCATCTCCCGGATGATCAGTCTGTAAGCACGTTACATCCTGTTTATTATTAAATGTTTTCCTGAGTTTCAGGTTGGACCAAAATTATTACCTTTGCGTTGCTTTCTGAAAAATCAGATGTGCAAATACCCTGAGAGGTAATTGTTTCGTTTATCTGTTGTATGAAAAAAGACGAGTCTGGTAAAAAAAGCCCGAAGGGTGCTTCACAATCAAAACCTTTCATTACGGACGAGAGGATAAAATTCGTAACTGGCATACTCATCACCGGGTTTGCCCTCTATCTCCTTGTTGCCTGCGTTGCCTACCTTTTCTGGTGGAAGACCGACCTCAGCATTGCCAACACCGACATAGTATCAGGTGCCGACCTGAAGGTAAAAAACTGGTCCGGCAAGAGCGGGTTCTGGCTGGCCAAGATGATAATTGGTTACGGCTTCGGCCTGGGCGCCTTTTTCATACCTCTTATGATAGGTTCGGCCGGACTATGGTTTCTTAACTTTCCGGGTCTCAGGCCGGGAAGACTTATAACTAAGTTCGCCCTTGCAACCATTCTTGCATCACTTATCCTCGGCTTTGTCTTTGGTGAGTCTCACGGCTTCCTCATGAGCGGTCCCGGCGGAGCCCAGGGTTATGAGATAACACGCTGGCTTAATTCATTCATGGGTAAGATCGGGACCGGTGTCATCCTTCTCTTTCTCACCATCTCCTACCTTATCTTCTCTCTTCATTTCAAACCCGAGTCTTTCAAAATCAGGATTCCTGCCTCAGCGGCCGCCCTGCTGCTAAAGAAGAAAACTCCTGAAACAGCACCGGCCGAAACCGAGGCATCAGACGATAAAACCGGCACTGAAGCAGAAAGCGGATATGCTGTGAAG
This sequence comes from uncultured Rikenellaceae bacterium, assembly GCA_964494045.1. Taxonomy (GTDB): domain Bacteria; phylum Bacteroidota; class Bacteroidia; order Bacteroidales; family VadinHA17; genus LD21. Next base: position 5,933 of record CAZBQM010000033.1, on the reverse strand, counting down.
GATGACGACAGTCACAAAGAAGATGAGGATGAGCCGCATCATGAAGCCGGTGAACCAAACTTCATTGTCAGGCACGCTACCACTGACGACGGGGATGAGGATACTGATCAGGAGGTGGAAGACTCTTCAGACAGGGGTTCCATCATTCACGAAATAGGAAAACCCGAAAAACCGGCGCCTGAAAAAGAAGAGCTGCCCCTCAACATAAACAAAACCGATCCCGGAGAGACCCTTCCCGACCATGTCGTCGACAGGATGCTTGAGAACTACGACCCAAGGCTCGACCTCTCCCATTATAAGTTCCCTCCCGTATCCATCCTCAGGGAACATAAATCGGAAAGCGCCTTCGACAACAACGAGGTTTACGAGAACAAGGAAAACATAATAAAGACACTAGGCGACCATAAGATAAGCATCAGCCATATATCTGCAACCGTCGGTCCGACCGTTACCCTTTACGAGATAGTCCCGGAAAGGGGCGTCAGACTCGCAAGGATCAAGTCGCTTGAGAATGACATCGCCCTCAACCTTTCTGCCCTGGGCATAAGGATAATAGCTCCCATACCGGGCAGGGGAACCGTCGGTATTGAGGTGCCTAACAAGAAACCCGAGATAGTGTCGATGCGCTCCCTCATCACCTCAAAAGCCTTTCAGGAATCCAAATTCGACATACCTCTGGCTCTCGGCAGAACGATCACCAACGATCCCTTTATTGTCGACCTTACAAAGATGCCGCACCTCCTGGTTGCAGGTGCCACCGGACAGGGTAAATCAGTTGGTATCAATGCAATAATAACCTCTATACTGTACAAGAAACACCCTGCAGAGGTTAAGTTCGTCCTCATCGACCCAAAAAGGGTCGAGCTGCCTCTCTACAGTAAGATAGAAAGACACTTCCTGGCGAAACTACCCGACGAGGAGGATGCCATCATCACCGATACCCAGAAGGTCATCAATACCCTGAAGTCACTCTGCATCGAGATGGACAACAGGCTCGAACTCATGAAGCTGGCCCAGTCGCGCAACATAAAGGAATATAACGAGAAGTTTATCACACGGCGCCTCAACCCCGAAAAGGGTCACAGGTACATGCCTTATATAGTCCTTGTCATCGACGAGTTTGCCGACCTTATCATGACTGCAGGAAGAGAGATCGAACCTCCTATAGGAAGACTTGCCCAGCTTGCCAGGGCCATCGGGATCCATCTTATCATTTCCACCCAGAGGCCTTCGACAAACATAATCACCGGATTCATTAAGGCCAACTTCCCCACACGTGTCGCCTTCCGTGTCTTTTCCTCCATCGACTCGAGGACTATTCTCGACGCCACCGGAGCTGACCGTCTTGTCGGAAGAGGCGACATGCTGGTGTCAACAGGTAGCGAGCCGGTAAGGGTTCAGTGCGCCTTCATTGACACACCCGAGATTGAGGAACTCACCGACTTCATTGGACTGCAGCACGGATATGCCGATGCTATGCATCTTCCCGAGTATATCGACGACGGTGACGCCGGATCCCAGGAAGTTGACCTTAAAAAGCTTGATCCCATGTTCGAAGAAGCGGCCCGACTGGTGATTCAGCATCAGCAGGGCTCAACCTCACTCATCCAGCGCAAACTGTCGATAGGCTATAACCGTGCCGGCAGGATCATCGACCAGCTCGAGGCCGCCGGTATTGTCGGTCCCTTCGAGGGAAGCAAAGCAAGAGACGTTCTCTGCTCCGATCTGACACATTTGGAACAGATTTTGAAGAGCCTTGAATAAACCACACAGATGAAGAACCATATACTTCTCCTCGCCTTTCTCCTGGCTTCCGCTGCAGCATCTGCACAAAACGATCCCGCAGCCGTTGCCGTCCTCGACAGGTTTTCCTCGGCAGCACTCTCTGCACCTTCAGTGACTATGGATTTCGATTTCGTAGTAAAAGACCTCACCGATAATTCAGAGACATCCGACAGGGGAAACATTGTACTCTGTAACGACCGTTACAAGCTCGGGATGGAAGACTACACAGTGTGGTACAACGGCGATATCAGCTGGAACTACCTTATCAACGAGGAAGAGGTCACGATAACTAAACCCGGTAAGGAAGACGATTCCTTCCTGTCAAAGCCTTCATCCATCTTCTCACTCTATAAAAGCGGGTATAAGACCCGCCTTGTGGATGAAAACACTGACTCCTGGGTCATCGACCTTTATCCCGGGGAACCTGAGACCGACCTGATAAGGGTAAGACTTACGATAAGAAAAAGCTCACTTTCGCCGGTCACCATCGAGTATAAAAACCGCAACGGCATCACCTTTACAGTGAAGGTGAAAAGCTATGACCTTAAAAAGAATTACGACCCTGCTTTCTTTAGCTTTGTAAGATCGGAGCACAGAGACGCTGAGATCATTGACCTGCGTTAGTCCTCTCCCTCAGGGGATAAACGATCCTCGCGTGATAGATATTCGATAGCATCCTGATAAAAATACTCTTTATGTCAGAGACATCCCTGAAGGTCAGCGGAGTCTCCGCATACTGCCCGTCCTGCTCCTGAAGGTAGATGATCCTTTCGACAAGCTCGCTTATGTTCTCCTCCGAATAGTTCTGCAGTGTCCTTGACGCAGCTTCCACGGCGTCAGCCATCATCACTATTGCAGTCTCCCTGGTAAAGGGCCTGGGACCGGGATACGAGAAATCCTTCTCATGGTTATTGCCTTTGGTCTGGCTCTGATCGAGATACTTCTTGTAGAAGAAGTAAGCCACCGAGTTGCCGTGATGCGTCTGGATGAAGTCGATGATGTCGGAAGGAAGCTTGTACTTCTTTGCCAGCTCTATGCCGTTGTTCACATGGTTGATGATAATGGCGGCACTCTCCCTGGGATTGAGACTGTCGTGAGGATTGAAGCCTTCTGTCTGATTCTCGATGAAATACTCCCCTTTGCCTATCTTCCCGATGTCGTGGTAAAGAGCACCCGTCCTTACAAGCAGATGGTTCGCCCCTATCTCCCTGGCGGCTTCCTCGGCAAGGTTTGCCACCTGAAGTGAATGCTGGAACGAACCCGGAGCCTCGCTTGCCAGCCTTCTCAGGAGAGGCTGGTTGGTGTCGGCAAGTTCAAACAGGGTGGCATCTGAAAGGAACCTGAAGGTCTTCTCAAAGACGAAGATAAGCGGATAGCTGAGAAGGAGAAGAACACCGTTGCCTGCAAAGAAGATATAGTTGGTCCAGTTCATGTTCGAAAGTGTACCCTCCTGCATGATGCCTATGCCCATATACACGACCGAATAGGTCGTGAACACCATCAGGGCCGAGGTGAAAAGCTTGGCTCTGCGGTATATGTTGCTTAACGAGACTATCGCGATGACCCCGGCGATATAGCTCATAAAGACGAACTCAAAGGAGTTGGGAACGAAGAAGCCGGCCAGCATGATGGTTATCGTATGGATGAACAAGGCCAGGCGTGAGTCGTAGAAAGTTCGTATTACAATGGGTATGATGGCAAAGGGCACCACGAAGATGGCCTGATTAGGCAGCGAGACGACGAGCCTCGTTATGATGAGAAAGAGCAGTATGACAAGAATGATAAAAAAGGTCTTGTGTGTCGAGTTGAGAATATCGAGCCTGTAGTGATACATAAACAGGTAAAGGGCAAGGTAGCATGAAGCTACAAGGATCAGACGTCCCAGCAATAGCAGCCAGCGGTCATATTGCCCGAGTCGCTTTTCATACTCATTCCTGAGCGACTCGAGTATGATGAACCTGGAGTCGTTTACTATCTCACCACGTGTTATGATGAGCTCACCCTCCTGGACCAGCCCGCGGCTTATGCTGATCCCGTCGAGAAGACGCCCGCGGTCTGCCGTCGAGGTGACAGCATCATAAAACAGGTTGGGCCTTATGAAATTATAGTAGTTGACTCCTTCGATGAACGACCTGGTCTCCCTTCCGTATGACGCAGCCAGCCTGGCACCCGTCAGATCCTTCTGGGTCGCCGCGTAGGTATAGGCATCCTTCTGGGTGAAGACCGAGACAATGTCCCTCTTCTCAGCAATCTTACCAGTCACAATGGTGATGCTGGCACTCTTCACCTCGGCCTGTGATGTTGCATCATTAACCTCCAGTATACCCCTTTTATATATCTCTTCAAGCACGGCATGAAGCTCTTTCTTCAGAGTACCGAAGGCATAGGCCGGAAGCTGCCGGCCGGTTTCGCCACGCGACCCGTTCAACTGGTCAAGATAGGCATCAAACTCCCTGAGAGCCAGATTTCCGATCTCGGGATCATATCTGAAATAGGGAGAAAAACTTCTTGTTATGCTGTCACGCTCATGGGCTATGGCTGTCTCGGGCTTCAGAATGGGAAAATCCCAGGGCGCTATGAGAGCGTCACTCAGCCACGGCTTGCCTTTCTGAAACTCATATCTGAACTTCCCCTGACGGGGTGATATGGCTACAACGATAAAGACGCTGGCAATGAAGAAGATTATATGATATAAGTGTCGCTTATCAGTCCTAAGCTCTTTTTTTGAACCAGACATAATGCTGTTTTTGATTGACCGGTTTATTAAAAGTAAATATAAGTAACTATTGGGAATGGGCAATAGGAATGTTAGACCTTTTCCGAGCCGAGAGCCGTGAGCCTTGAGCCGTGAGCCTTGAGTCTTGAGGCGTGAGGCGTGAGGCGTGAGAAGGCAAGGGGCGTGGAGCAGGGAGCAGGGGGCAGGAAAGGCATGAGCAGTGTCGACGAGCCTAGCGAGTGGATCCCGAGAACTCAGGAAATCAAAATTAAATCTTCTATCATACGTACACCATCTACCATAGAGGCTCAAGGCTCAAGCCTCAAGCCTCAAACCTCACGCCTCACGCCTTTTTCCCCCCTGCCCCTTGCTCCCAGCCCCCAGCTTTTTCTTACTAATGTTTTTTTACTAATTTTGAATAAAAAACCATGGATACCTACATCTGCGACACCCTCTTCATCCCCCTGCGTTCCGCCCCGTCTCACCGTTCAGAGATGCTCAGCCAGATACTCTTCGGGGAGAAATATGTCATCACCGACAGCGTGGGAAGCTGGATAAGGATAGGGACTATCTTTGATAAGTACAACGGATGGATAGATACCCATCACCATGGCATATCCCAACCATGTGACGACAGCGAAGGACAGGTCCTCAACCGCGCCCTCGTCTGCTTCAGGGAAGACGGCAGCAGGCTGGTCCTCGAGGCCGGCTGTGAAATCCACGGACCCGACTATGACAAAAAATCCTTTTCTGTTGGCGGTCATGTCTATACCACTGAACCCGGCTTCAGCAGCAGCTTCACAGCCCGGCTCGACTCTCTTTCCGACACTTCCATGAGGTTCATCAACTCACCCTATATCTGGGGAGGCAGGCTCCCTTCCGGCATCGACTGCTCGGGTTACACCCAGCTGGTTTACAAGCTGTGCGGGATGGCTATCCCCCGCGACGCCTCCATGCAGGCTACCCGGGGTGAGACAGTAAACTTCATTGAAGAAACACGGCCCGGCGATCTTGTCTTCTTTGAGAACGACAGGGGCCGGATATCACATGTGGGAATGATACTGTCGGCGGGACTGGTGATTCACGCCTCAGGAAGGGTAAGGATCGACACCATCGATCATTACGGGATCTTCAGAAATGATACCGGGAGCTATTCACACAGGCTCAGGATAATAAAAAGAATAGTATAGGGAAAACAGGGGCTTCAGCCCTTTTTCTCTTTTTCGGCCAGTACCTGCTCTGCCATGGCCATGATGGCTGCTTCTTCCGCTTTTGCCTTTTCAAGTATCTCCCTGCTTCTTTCCACTGTCTCCCCGGCAAAAACCTTGTCATTGAGACTCATGGCGTTGATCCTCACATTCATGGCAGCTCCTCTTATACAGGCTCCAAGGGCTATGGCCCCAACGGCTGCATCCGACACCGAGTTGGGATT
>CAZBQM010000032.1:0-28880 GCA_964494045.1 uncultured Rikenellaceae bacterium | reverse complement strand
CCGGGGACACACGGATTTTCAGTCCGTTGCTCTACCTACTGAGCTATGGCACCTTGTTTTGGGACTGCAAATATATACTTCAAAATTTGAGTAACCAAAACTTTCCTGCAAAAAAAACAATTTGGAATCATTTTGACTATATGGTACTTTTGAAACTTTATATTTATTCATGATGGAGCTTGTTTTTCACACACTTAATAACGGTATCCGGCTGGTTCACTACACTATACCGGGTGAGGTTGCATATTGCGGCCTGGTCATGAACACAGGGTCTCGCGATGAATCCGATGATCAGCAAGGGATGGCTCATTTCGTTGAGCATATGCTTTTTAAGGGAACACGCAAAAGAAAAGCATATCACATACTAAGCAGACTCGACGATGTCGGAGGTGAGCTAAATGCCTATACAACCAAGGAAGAAACTGCTGTCCATGCTTCTTTCATGAGAGAACATTATTCACGTGCCATGGAACTCATAAGTGATATAGCCTTTAATCCTGTTCTCCCTCCCCGTGAAATTGAAAAAGAAAAGGATGTAGTCCTTGAAGAGATCAACTCCTTCCTCGACAACCCGGGAGAACTTATCTTCGACGAATTCGAGGAACAGGTATTCGCCGGACTGCCTATCGGCCATAACATACTTGGCACTCCCGACTCAGTAAAATCCTTCTCGCAGGAATCAATCTTCAGGTTCATGGCCGGTAACTACAGGACTGACCAGATGGTATTCTGCTCGGCAGGTAACATAAGCAGTAAAAAAATAATTCATCTGTTCAGTAAATATTTCTCTCCTTACCATATGAACACCGGAAATCCCCGACCCGCATTGCAATGGGATTACAAGCCGGTTTCTGTTACCAGGGAGATGAAAACCTTCCAGAACCATTGCATAATAGGCAATGTCGCCTACGATCTGAAAAATAAGCGCCGGGTAGCTATGTTCCTGCTTAATAATATTTTAGGTGGCCAGGGCCTGAATTCACGACTCAATCTCTCGCTCCGTGAGAAAAAAGGTCTGGCCTATAATGTTGAATCAAGCTATAATCCCTACTGCGACACCGGACTTTTTTCCATTTACTTCGGGACCGATGAAGAGAACCTCGAAAAAAGTATTTCATTGGCCATGGCTGAACTTAATAAACTGCGTTCGGTCAGGCTCGGAAATATTCAGCTTGGTAAAGCAAAAAACCAGATCAAAGGTTACCTGGCCCGTGGCTATGAGAATCACGAGAACCTGATGCTCAGCCTTGCCAAGAGCCTTGTGGTCTTTGACTCGATAGAATCAAAAGAAGAGACCTTCAGGAAAATTGATGCCATCACCTCCGGAGACATTCTTGAAACGGCCTGTGATATACTCGATCCTTCCGCACTTTCAACCCTGATCTATAAATAGTCATGGAACACCTGCTCGAAGAATTCATTACCCGGTACTCCACTCCCTCTGATCCGCTTCTGGATGACCTGTTCAGGCAGACCCATATTCGGTTCGTTAACCCAAACATGGCAAGCGGCCATCTTCAGGGAAAGCTTCTTGAATTCATCTCGCGGATGATAAATCCCGAAAAGATCCTTGAAATCGGTACTTACACTGGCTATTCAGCTATCTGCCTTGCGAGGGGACTTAAACCTGGCGGGAAGCTTTATACCATCGAATCAAACGATGAACTTGATGACTTTGCACGGTCCTTCTTCATCAGAGCCGGCCTCGCTGATAGTATAGTAAAACTTACGGGCAGGGCCCAGAACCTGATACCTGGCCTCGACATGGATTTTGACCTGGTATTCATCGACGGGGACAAAAGGGAATATACTGAATATTTCCTGGCTGTTGCAGACAAGGTAAAGCCGGGAGGATTTATTATCGCCGATAACGTACTCTGGGGCAACAAAGTTTTGGACACTGATACCTCCGATAAACAAACAAGGGGAATACTGGAGTTTGACCGGATGATCAGAAGCCGCAATGACATTGAAAATATTATTCTTCCCCTCAGGGACGGACTGATGCTTATAAGAAAACTTTAAAAGGATTCAGGCGAAAATACCGGACTTCAGAATCATGTCAACAGGGAAAAATCCTGAAGTAAGCTGCCGGGAAGATAATTAACATATATGTACCAGGAGTGGTACAATTTTTGCTTCTATCTGAAAAAATATCTCATAAAACCCACATGTATTGAGCATACAAACACACATTTATATAATTTTACGACATGTGGATTATCCCGCTTAAGCGGTAGGCTGTCAGACCAATAATGACAAAACTATATACTGATGAAAAAAACAGTTTTCTTTACATTTCTCACCTGTCTTTTATTCTCCTTAACCGGAAGCACAGGCTTCAGCCAGACAACAACGAACAACACGGTGCCGGCCGGTCCCGGCGCAACAATTAATGCTTCAGTGAACTTCTCAACCAGGCTTTTCAAGGACAAGGACGACCTTACATCAGTCATAATTGTAGTTCCCTCAGGGTCAATGGTTGAAGTTATCGACACGGCAGACTCCTTTCTTAGGGTACGTTATGAAGGAACCGAAGGCTTTATCCAGGCCCGTCATGCATCACTGGCGGATATACCAGCCCGGGAAACCCCGGAGATGGTAAACAAAGATGTCAGTGGCATTGCTCCGGATAAACAGGATGATTCCGGAATTTACGACAGACTTGGCTATCTGACTGACAAATATGGGGAAGGAGCCGGCAAAAGGATCTTTGAAAAGAAGATATGGAAGGGTATGACCGGAGAAATGATCATCGACAGCTGGGGAAATCCCTCAAAGATCAGCCGTGTAATCAGCGGTGATAATGTCAGGGAGGAGTGGTCGTATAATAAAACCTGGTTGTTCCTGTCAAACGACCGCCTTACAGAATGGGGTCCCGCAAAGGAATAAACCCTGCCTGCTGATTTATTATTTGAGATTCCTTACCGGCCCGGATAAGTAGTATTGAATATTATGTCTTTCGAATTCCGCTAACTGTCCGGTATATTTCACAGTATATTACTATCTCGAAACCACATGAAAACAACCCTGATTCCTTTCATATGTAGCCCAGCATTTTCCATCCTTTCTCATCTGGTAGATAACCTCTGCAAGAGCTTCCTTCATAAACCATTCATCACATTCTCTCACTTTGTATTTCCTTATCATGAACCTTGCATATGAGATGTCAAACGCATTCCCGTAAAGATGGGGACTATTCTCAGAAGCATTGTTGTTCGATTTACCGAGCTTTTTTATTTTTTCAGTGGTCCTGGTCATCGAGGTGATTATGAACTTCGACCCTTTAAGTCCCTCATCATTCATCCTTTTCCTGAATTTTCTGCCGATCTCCCTGAGCAGTTTCCTCGATTCTCTGGTCAGCAGAGGATAACTGTGCGACATCTCTTCTATCTCGTACAGCCTGTTACTCCTTACCCTAACGAGTTTCCGGGTTGAAAGGCGCTTTACGAGGTCACTCTCGTTATTGCAGATTTCAATTCCCTTTGACTTTGCCCTTGATGAATAATCGACCAGCCTGTCACTTAATTTCCGGCTGAAGACCTGCTGGTCGTCCCTGCATTTTTTACTGAAATAGGATGCCATCAGGGCCCTGTTTGAATGCGGCAGTAAGATGATTACCAAAAATAAAATCAAACCCAGAATGATACGTACTTTCAACCTGTATTTCTTCTTAACCCTGACCTTCCTGATATGCATAGTATCTTTTTCAGTCAAAAGTAGCCATATGATCCACAAAAAACGAAATGAGATATTCACAGATAATAACAAGTATTAACAATCTTCATTACTATAAAGGCAGGCTATACCCTGATCGGGATGCCGGCCCGGTTGAAACGGCAGGTCAGACTCCCTCAAAGCCAATATGTAACACCCCGATTCGGTGATTCTGAAAAGATTCTGACCCGGACCAACATTACAGGTAATAAATTGTTTATACATTTGCAGAAAGCCGGAAGAATTGAGGAAAAGAATCAGATTTAAAGTCATTCCCTTATTCATATGCTGGTTCATCATACTGGCACATAATATCACTCCTCATAACCATCATGAAGCCGGTGAATTCGTTAAGTACGGACATTCGCACTCCACGGGCTTTTCTGATGAGACCACCGATATTTTTCCGAAGTTACATGGTCTGTGTGATGAAGAGGATGAATGCAATTTTTCAGGGCTTCTCTTCCACAATCTCAACCAGGACCACCTCAATATTAACTATACTGATAACAAATTCTGGAATCCGGTCATAGGGTCATCACGCCTTATAATACCTGGAATAGCTCTTCTCTACCGTAATAACTTCTTTGGATCAGCATCCCTGCGGTCCCCTCCCCGTGCCTGATCCTACATCCGACACCTTTATTAAGTTATTATTTATCATTAAGTTATTCCTTTTTCCAAAATGAAAAATTCTATATTTATTACTATAGCTTTATTTCTGTCTCTTTTGTACGGTTGCTCAGCAAATGACCATGAAAACCATGATGATCAGCAACAGGCACCTGCCCATGATGATACCATGGAAGCCGGACTGAATATCTCTGAGGCAGAAGAGCATGAGAATCATTTAGATACTTCCATGATTAAGGTGACTACACTCCGGAAACAACCTTTTGCCTTTGTTCTGAAAACCGGAGGCACCATCATCGGTGACAATAAAGATATTGTTGTCCTTTCATCAAAAACGGCCGGAGTTGTCAGATTCAGGGAGAACCCCCTGTACCCGGGAGTAAAAGTTGTCAGGGGTCAGTCTCTTTTTCTGATTTCCGGAGAACAGCTTGCCGGTGAAAATACTGATCTGAGATACAGGCAGATAAAATCCGATCTTGAAAGAGCATCGGCCAATTTTGAGAGAGCCGGGAGACTGATCACTGACAGGATCATAACAGAAGAACAATTCCTTGAAGCAAAAAACGAATACCAGAAGATCCTCAATGAGTTTAACGAACTGAGTCCCTCATACGGGGATGGCGGTAACACAGTCAGGTCAGAGGCCAATGGCTATATAAGTGAAGTCTTTGTCAGTGAAGGCCAGAGAGTGATGCCAGGAGATCCTTTGCTGAAAATTTTAAAGGAAGGAAGTCTGATACTTAAAGCCAATGTCCCTCCTGTTGATCCTGAGATTCTTTCGTCGGTCGGAGAAGCCAGCTTCAGGGTAGCCTACAACGACAGACTATTCAATACACGTGAAATGGGCGGGCAAAAGATATCCTACGGGAAAAGTACTGAAGGCAATCCTTTCCATGTGCCAGTCTATTTCAGGATAGACTATGATCCCCGGCTCATTGAGGGAACATATGCCGAGGTTTGGCTGAAAGGCAGGGAAACAGAAGATACTATTGTCGTGCCTAACTCAGCGTTGATGGAGGAATTCGGAAAGATGTACGTGTACACCCGTGACAGTGATGGCGATTTCGTAAAAAGATATATCACAACGGGGTACAGCGACGGGGAGAACACCCTGGTCACTTCGGGACTGGCTGAATCAGAAAGTATAGTTGCTTCAGGCGCCTATACTGTAAAGCTTTCCCAGACATCCTCTTCAGCACCGGCTCATAATCATGCTCATTAATCCAAAAAGCCATGCTTGACAGGATAATAGATTTCTCGCTGAAAAACAGGCTGAGCGTGATCACAGGAGCCATACTCCTGATAATCACAGGAGTTATTATTACTTCCCGTATAGATATCGACATATTTCCTGAGCTTACCGCTCCCACGGTTGTCATTATGACAGAAGCCGGAGGAATGGCTCCGGAGGAAGTGGAGAGCCTTGTCACTTTTCCCATTGAGACAGCTGTTAACGGAGCAACATCGATCCGCAGGGTCAGATCAACATCAACGACAGGATTTTCGATAGTAAACGTTGAATTTGACTGGGGAACCGATATTTATAAAGCAAGGCAGACTGTTGCTGAACGCCTTGTTCATGTCAATGACAAACTGCCTTCCTATATAGAAAAGCCAGTTATGGCACCCCAGACCTCATTACTTGGTGAGATGATGATAGTTGCCCTTGAATCGGACTCACTAAGTATGATGGACCTTCGAACCATGGCTGACTGGGAGGTGGTGCCGAGACTCCTTTCCGTGGCCGGTGTTGCTCAGGTCAATGTCATCGGAGGTGATGTCAGGGAGTACCAGATCCTTGCCGATCCGAAAAAGATGGACTTCTACGGAGTCACTTTGGACGAACTGACCGGAAAATGCAGGGATATAAATATCAATACCTCCGGTTCGTTTATAAACCAGTACGGTAACATCTACATTGTCAGAGGAATGGCCCGAACCGACAAGCTGGCTGAACTTGCCGGCTCAGTAATAGGGACCATGGGTGACCTTCCTGTCAGGCTAAGTGATGTGGCTACAGTTAAAACCGGAAGCGCGCCTGCCATCGGAACAGCTTCGTACAGGGGCAGAAGCGCTGTCCTGCTTACTATCACACGCCAGCCTGATGCTAATACAGTCACACTATCCGACAAGATTAAAAGTGTTGTCGGAGAGATTCAAAAGGAAACCGGTACCTCAGTAACCTTTCATACTGATATCTACGACCAGGCTTCGTTCATAAAAACTTCAGTTGGTAATGTAATGAAAGCCCTGCTTGAGGGAGGTATCTTTGTAGTGATAATCCTCTTTCTATTCCTGTTCAACACGAGGACGACAGTTATATCGCTGCTTGCGATGCCACTCTCATTGCTTGTAACCATTATCACGCTCAGGGTGCTCGGCTACACCATAAACACCATGAGCCTGGGAGGAATGGCCATTGCCATAGGTTCCCTTGTTGATGATGCAATCATCGACGTGGAAAACATTTACAAACAGCTGAGAAAAAACATCTCGCTCCCCCCTGAGAAAAGGAAACCCGCCATCGAGGTTGTTTACAGGGCATCTATAGAGGTAAGATCATCGATCTGGAACGCCACGCTGATTATCATAATTACCTTTTTACCACTTTTCCTTCTGGGCGACCTTGAAGGCAGAATGCTCAGGCCACTTGGCATCTCATTTATTATCTCACTTTTTGCTTCACTCATAATCGCAGTCACTGTCACTCCGGTGCTTTCAAGTTATCTTCTCACTGACGAGGACCGCCTGCGCCGGAACCTTAAAGGATCATGGACAGAAAGAAACCTTGGAAGGGTATACCGGAAAGCATTGGAATTTACCTTTACTAGAAGCAGGGAGCTTATAGCGGCCACTATCATTGTCTTCCTGATCTCCGTATTCCTTCTGACAGGAACAGGAAGTTCCTTCCTCCCCGATTTCAATGAAGGAGCACTCACGGTCAACATATCCCTTCCTCCCGGTATATCCCTTGAGGAATCAGCCAGGGCAGGAATTGAAGCTCAGAAGATACTGTTATCGATCCCGGAAATCAGATCGGTGGCAGGCAAAACCGGGAGAGCCGAACTTGCTGAACATTTTTTCAGCGAAAACATGTCTGAACTCGACGTCCCCTTTGAGTTATCTGACAGAAGTAGGGAGGAATTCTTTGCAGATGTCAGGAAACGCCTCAGCGCCATCACCGGGGCAAATATCGAGGTAGGACAACCAATCACACACAGGATGGACCAGATGCTTTCCGGTACAAGGGCCAACATTGCAATCAAGGTTTTCGGTGATGACCTGAACGAACTCTACAGGGTCGCAAACGACATCAAAGGAGAGATAGCATCGATACAGGGCGTCGGTGACCTTACAGTTGAACAAATGATCGAAACTCCCCAGCTAAAGATAAAACCCGACAGGGAGATGCTTGCCACCTACGGCATCAGCATGGATGGGTTCAACTCCTTCGTGGAATCTGCCATCGGGGGCCAGGTTGTCTCGGATGTGTATGAAGGAGAAAAGAGATTTCCCCTTGTCCTCAGGTATAACGACGAAACCCGTGGTTCAATTGAAGGCATAAGTAACTCATTGATCGACACCCATAACGGAGGGAAGATCCCTCTTTCGGCAGTCTCCCGCCTGGAATCTTCCTCGGGTCCTTCAGTCATATACCGTGAAAACGTAAGACGCAGGATAGTAATATCAGTTAACACAACCGGGGAAGATGTCGGAAATGTGGTAAAGGAAATAAAGGAAAGAATAAATAAGACGATTGTCCTGCCTGAAGCCTGGCATATAGAATACGGCGGACAGTTCGAAAGTGCTGAGAGTACAACAAAAAGGCTGATAACCGCTTCATTAATAGCAATATTGGTTATCTTCCTGATTCTCTACCAGGAATTCAGAAACAGCACCCTTTCTATACTTGTGCTGCTTAACCTGCCCCTGGCCCTGATAGGCGGGGTCATTGCCATCAGGCTGACTTCAAACGTGATTAGCATCCCTTCAATAATCGGATTCATAACACTTTTCGGCATAGCCACCCGGAACGGGATCCTGCTGATCTCGAGGTATATTCACCTTAAGAACGAAGGAGTAAGTCTGCACGACCGTATCCTTACAGGCTCGGTCGACAGGCTCAACCCGATCCTGATGACGGCACTGACGGCTGCTCTTGCCCTTATTCCACTGGCCATGGGTGGAGACAAACCGGGAAATGAGATCCAGAGTCCCATGGCAATTGTGATCCTTGGAGGACTGTTAAGCTCAACCCTGCTTAACATATTTATCATTCCTTCTGTTTATTACATAATCAGTAAAAGAAATGAAAATGCTTAAAAGAACAATATATATTATATTATGGCTGGCTCTGACCATTCCGGTTTCTGCCCAGCCCCTGCAGGAGTTCCTCGATCGGGTTTCGGCTAACAACCCGGCGATTACGGCTGGCAGAATGTTGCTGGAAGCCCGAAGAGCCGAAGCCCGGACAGGATACCTTCCCCCCGATCCTGTCGTATCAGCCGGTTTTATGCCGGGGAATAATGAAGCAGCAGGCAACAAGAAAACCTGGACAGTATCACAATCATTTGACTTTCCCTCAAAATACCTGCTTCAGAAGAAGATAGGCGGCCGATCCGTTGAACTGGCAGAGCAGGAGTTCCGGCTTGAACATATTCTTGTTTTGCTCGATGCTGAACAGACCCTCTTCGACCTGATCTATACTGACAGGTTGTTATATAAGCTAAACCAGAGGAAAGAGGGTTATGAAAAGCTCAGATCTGCCTGGAGATCAATGCTTGATAATGGAGAAGCAAGAATAATGGATTATAACAACGTGTTGCTCGAACTCTCTGAGGTGAATCTTGAGATAACCAGGAAAGAGGCCGAATCGGGGATGCTGAAAGAGAAACTGGAATATATGAGCGGAGCACCTCTCAGTCAGTCGTGGATCGAAGAATATCCCACGTTCTCAATTCCCGCACCTGATGTCCTCATGTCAGAGCGTTCCGCATCCCATCCGTCATTCCTGATAGCTGAACTTGAATACATGAAAAGCGGGCAGGAGCTTAACCTGGCCAAAACGGGATCACTCCCCTCAATTCAGCTTGGATATACTTCGGAAATTGTCCCCGGGACAACATATACGGGTCCGACAGCTGGCCTTTCGCTTCCTCTCTGGAACAACAGCGGCAAGGTCAGGTCAGCCTCAGCCTTAGCTGACCATATGGAAAAAGTCAGGGATGCCGAACTGCTAAAGCTAGCTTCGGAAACTAAAAGGGACTATTCAAAAGTTCTTGCCCTGTCAAAAAGCCTTGGTGAGATAAGGGATCTGCTTGCTTCGACAAAGGGCAGCATGTATCCCGATAAGGCCCTCATGGCCGGAGAGATATCAATACCTGCATATTTCAGCTACCTCGGACTTTTATACAGGACGGAGGACAGGTTGCTTGAGCTTGAAAACGAATACAATAAAGCGGTGGCAGCCCTGCTTGACTACAGACTCCGGGAATAGAAAAGGTGCATCAGGCAGGGAATTCATATTCCATATTTATAAAAATACGGGGGTAACGAAGACCGGAAAAGCAGAAGGAGCATGGTTACTGTGGCAGGAAAACCTATGATTTGCTATATTTACATCAGTAATAATCCTTCTGAAAACCTCATTAAGATTTGGCATATGAAACGAATAATCATCCTCCTGTCAGCGGTCTGGATCTTTTCAACAGCCGGTGCTGCTATTGTAGATACCATAAGAGTTTACAGTCCTTCAATGAAGAAGGATATTCCTGTCGTTGTTGTCAGACCCGACAGCTACAGTCAGAATACCAGTTATCCCGTCATCTACCTGCTCCACGGCTACAGCGGTAACCACACCGACTGGGTCACAAAGTGTAAGGGGCTTGACATTCTTGTGGATCAGCATAACATCATTGCTGTCTGTCCCGACGGAGGTTACAATAGCTGGTACTGGAACAGCCCTGAGAATCCGAAGTACACATATGAGACATTTGTTTCGGATGAACTGATAAACGCTATCGATGCGAAATATTCGACTGTAAAGGACAGAAATGGAAGGGGGATAACAGGTCTCAGCATGGGAGGTCACGGTGGCCTCTATCTGGGGATCAGGCACCAGGATGTCTTCGGTGTTGCAGGTAGTATGAGCGGAGGTGTTGACATAAGGCCTTTCCCGAATAACTGGGACATGTCAAAACAGCTTGGCACTTATGCTGAAAAACCGGAGAATTGGGAGAAGTATACGGTGATGAATATACTTAACCTTCTCACACCCGGATCACTGTCAATTATCGTCGACTGCGGCACCGATGATTTTTTCTTTGCAGTCAATGAGAAACTGCATCAGGAACTGCTTTATCGCAATATCCCGCACGACTATATCGTTCGCCCCGGGGCACATAACTGGACCTACTGGAGCAATGCAGTGAAGTTCCAGATACTGTTTATGAAGAATTATTTCGACAGCGCCAGGTAACCATAAAAAATTCTGATATGAAAACACGGATCCTTTGCCTGATGATCATCATCCCGTTATTGATGAGTGCCGGATGCAATTCATCCGACAAACAGCTTACTGAAGATATGAAAACAAAACTATCAGGGTTCAGGGAAGTAACTCTGACAACCGACCTGACATGGCTCAGTGATTCCGAGAGGCAGATTATTGGCATGCTCATCGATGTGGCAGCCATAATGGACGATGTCTACTGGCTCGAAGCCTATGGAGACAGGGAAGAACTGTTTGCCCGTACTGACAATGAATATGTACGGAAATATCTGAATATCAACTACGGTCCATGGGACAGACTTGACGGCAATACCCCTTTCCTTCCCGGTTTCGGGGCAAAGCCTGCTTCAGCGCAGTTCTATCCCGAAGATATGACTGCAGAAGAGTTCGAGAAATGGGATAATCCGGATAAGGCCGGCCTGTATTCCCTTATCAGGCGCGACAGTGAAGGAAAGCTTACCCTTGTGCCTTATTCCGAAGCTTTCAGGGAACAGCACACCAAAGCTGCTGCCCTGATGCTTAAAGCAGCTGGGATAGCAGAGGATGAAGGGCTGAAAAAATACCTTACCCTCAGGGCCGGTGCACTTATGAGCAACCAGTACCAGGAAAGCGATTTTGCATGGATGGAGATGAAGCAGTCGAACATCGACTTCGTGGTCGGACCAATTGAGAATTATGAGGACCAGCTGTTCGGTTACAAGGCTGCCCATGAAGCCTTCGTCCTTGTCAAGGATCCTGAATGGAGCGCCCGTCTGGCAAAATACAACTCAATGCTCACCGGACTCCAGGCAGCCCTGCCTGTTGACCCTGCATATAAGTCAGAAGTTCCGGGTACCGATGCCGACATGAATGTCTATGATGCCATCTACTACGCCGGCGACTGTAATGCAGGAAGCAAAACCATTGCCATCAACCTGCCGAATGACCCTGCTATTCAGCTTGCTATCGGCAGCCGGAAACTGCAGCTAAAGAATTCGATGAAAGCCAAGTTTGACAACATCCTGATGCCAATTGCCGGGATGCTTATCGACGAGAGTCAGCGTCAACACATAAATTTCAATGCCTTTTTCGAGAACACCACCTTCC
This sequence comes from uncultured Rikenellaceae bacterium, assembly GCA_964494045.1. GTDB lineage: Bacteria > Bacteroidota > Bacteroidia > Bacteroidales > VadinHA17 > LD21. The sequence continues at coordinate 16,933 of CAZBQM010000032.1, read as the reverse complement.
ATGAGGTAGCCCATGGTATGGGTATAAAAAACACTATCAGCGGGAAAGGTGAAGTAAGGGAAGCTTTGAAGGAGCAGTATTCAGCCCTCGAAGAGGCTAAGGCAGACATTATGGGCCTGTGGCTCGTGACCAGACTTTATGAGATGGGCGAGATAACAAGCGGTGAAGTGATGGATAACTATGTGACCTTCTTCGCGGGAATCTTCCGTTCGAGCCGTTTCGGGGCAGCCAGTGCACACGGTAAAGCCAACATGCTATGTCTTAAGTATTTCGCAAACAACAACGCCTTTGTTTACCAGGATAACGGCCTCTATAAAGTCAGTTTTGAGGAGATGAAGAAAGCTGTGGAATCGCTTGTTGGAAAAATACTGACAGTCCAGGGGAATGGCGACTATGATGCTGCAAAAGCCTGGGTGGAGAGTGACGGTATCATGACAGAAAGCCTCCGACGCGACCTTGACAGGGTCAATGCCCAGGGAATACCTGTCGACATAGTCTTTAAACAGGGCAGGGAGGTACTTGGCCTGAATTAGTACCTGATCAGGCAGGAGAACAATTTATTTCAGGGCTTTCTCTGAATAGTTGATACGTACCCCGTAGTCATTTACCAGGAGATTAAGACCCATCATACCATCCGGGTTATTCTGACCTTTGACCTTGCCTGACAAAACATCCTTGCCAAGGGTTATCATATCTGCGATCCTTTGTCTTGTTTCCAGATTATTTCCGAAGAAATGACCCGGATAAAAGACCTTAACAGCATATTTATCCATGATTCTTCCCGTTTTTTCACAGGTAGCGATAAGGGTCGAAAAATCAGTTGTAAGAAGCAGGTTACCTGATCCGAATGCATCACCGCTGAAGCCGTAACCGGCTTCTCTGTCAATATAAGTTGCAGATCCCGGTGTATGTCCCGGGGTAAAAACAACCTCAAGCTTCCGGCCACCAAGGTCAATCATCTCACCGTCTTTAAGATAAAGGACCTTCCCCTTGTATCCTTTCATCATACCGGGAATATTCACAGTGTCAGCCGGATTAATGTATATGGCAGGGAAGTAGTTGATTGATGAGCCTGTATGATCGGGATGGACATGTGTGGCTACCAGCATCACTTCTTTACCACTGATCCTCTCAACAATCCCTTTAAGGTCATCAATTTTGGTACCGGCATCAATAAGAACAGCCCTGTCATTTCCTTTAACAAGGTAAAGGCTCTCATTTGAGACTAGATTCCCCGTCCCCACCCAGGTATGGTCATCAATCTGACGGAAAACAACATCATTATTCCTGAAAACCTCTTTACCTTCAATCTGTTCACCACCCGGCTGTGCCATGAGGGTCGCCATCATGGCTGTAATAAGAACAAGAAACACTACTGTCTTTTTCATTTTTCGAATATTTAAGGTTTCAATACAAACTTACCAAATTCAGGCAAAAACACCTGGAGTCGGGCCGGGTCTGCTACTGCCTCTTAAAAAAAATCCTGTATCAGGTTCTGGCCGAAAGAATTATAAGTAAAATAAATGTCACTGCCCCCAGTACGGATATCAGGATATATTTCAGTCTTTTTTTTGTAATGAAAAAAACCATTATGAATCCGGTCAGGGAAATGATGATCATTATTAAAGCAATTATATCGATGATGACAGACCATTTCTTTCCTGCTTCGCTTCCCTTGTGAAGATCGTTCATAGCAGCAATGAAACCTGCTTTTGTAACCATCAGTTCGTATGATCCGTTTGATCTGTCAATAATGGCATAAGCCGTGTAACCAGGACCGCTGAAAGCCAGGGAACAATCCCTGTCGCTGGTCCTGAACTCGGTAAGCCTGGCTCTTATACCATGGCTATCCCTGAAATAATCAATTATCCCCGGTTTATCAGCCACTGTGGTATCATTTCCGGCAAGCCATAAAGTATCAATACTGCCTTTGATAGCTTCATTCTTTTGCTTGCCGTCGGTCCAGGAAGGATGGTTCATGGCAATACCTGTTACTGCAAAAAAAAGGAGTGCGGCAAAGCTGAACATTGACAGGTAAGCATGGAGCCAGCGGGCCCATGAGTTTATTTTCTTTTTGTCCATATGCTGTCAGATTTATTCAGTATCCGTGTCGACCTTTTTATATTCGATGACAGCAGATGACACCTCAACGCCTCCTTCCAACTCAATGCGCTGAGGATTTGCACCAAGGTCCAGTTCACTGTTCATCAGCTGATAGGTTCCGCGTTCGCGACAGGCTTCAATGTACACGGTATATTTACCAGGTCCGACTAGTTTGCCATTGTCATCCTTCATGTCCCATGAAAGGCTGTATTTGCCTGCAGAACGGGTAGCACTTGTCACATTCTGCAAAAAACTATTGTCCTGGGATTTTGAGTAATTTTTTGTGTACCAGCGTCTCAGGTCAGGGAGCCACCGGTTGTTATTATACCAGAGGGCGAGGGTACGTATGGGCTCTGTGTTTTCATTTTCCACCCATACAGCCAGATATGGTCTTCGTGATATTCCCTCAAAAGCTGACAGTTCCAACTCAATGTTCATTTCATAATCTGAACCGGCATCTCCCGGCATGTCAACGGTGCTGCCTTTTTCAATGCTGTCCCAACCCTTGCTTTTTAACAATTCTCCATCTTTAGTAACTATAAGAAATTCGAGGTCGGGCCTTTGTTCCGCCACTTCAATGCATTCCCCGGGAGTAAGAACATTGAAAGCTGTTGCCAGTGCTCCTGCCTCAACAGCATTCCCGGATACTACTGTGGCGCTTATTATTTCCCCTGCAGGCATGGCAGTACGGGGATCGAGGATATGGGAATACCAGTTATCTCCCACCAGAAATCCCTGCCTGTAGTTACCGCTTGTTGCAACAGCTTTGTCATATATACTTACCGATAAAAGAGGGAGGTGGTTGTCGGCAGGATCTAAGGGGTTAACTATCCCTATCGTCTCCTCCATCGTGCCTCTGGCAATCAGATCACCTCCGATATTGAGGATTGAGGATTTGATTCCATCTGTTTTCATTATCTTGTCAGAAGCCTTGTTTATGATATAGCTTTTAACGAAGGAATTAAATACCAACGGATCAGTAGTAAGATGCCTTGCGGTTGAGTTTTTTCTGTCAAGAGTCCAGTGTTTTTTATTCATTATCTCAACAGCCCGGGATAATTCTTCCTTACCGGGCAGGACACCGGTTTTACCGGCATTTTTCCAGATCTGTGTTGCGGATCCGGTTGCCGGATTCAGCGCACCCCCGGTAACTGATTGCCACTTCTCAAACAATGCCATCACCTCAAAAAGTTCAGGGGAGACATTTACATCTGTGTCAAATGTCCTCTGCCACCTGCTGAACTCGCTTTCAGGGTCGTAGGTGTTCAGTATAGCTGATAACCTTTCTATCTCGGCAAGAGCAGTTGCCTGGGCCTTGTCTGCAGATAATTCCGATCTGGCATTAAGTTTCAGCATACACGATGTTCCCAGAACATCCTCATAATTATAATAATATATCTGAGATGATTCAGGACTGCTGGATGACGTGGCAATCATGAGCAGACAGAAGAGAATCAAAGTATTTATAACTTTCATATCTTAAAAATGTGAAAAAATTAGTTATGCCGGAAAACTATTTCCAGAACTGAACCTTATTCTGAAAATCGGTCAATACAATAAAGACAAAGAAACACTAATTATTATTCCAACGCATGTCCAATTTCATGAATTTCCCCAAAGCAAATCCGTGCCCTCCAGTTTCAGACGATTATCTTCCGGACAGAAGTGACAATTTCCCAGGCGATTACTGAATCAGGATGCCGTAATATACATGCAGGATTGAATCCCGGAATAGGAAGAGACATTAAAACAGACTATTGGGTCACATGGCTAAGGTGACGAAACAAATCGTGGCCTTTCCTACTCAGAGGCACTTATATACGAAGCTGCCTCATCTGCCGGTCCTTTTACATACTTTGGATAACAGGGGTAAGAGCAGAGAAGATAACCTTTCCCTGAAGTGTTTTCACTGATCCTGCCCTCAGGACTAATCACCAGTGTCTTTGAAGGTGCTCTGCCTTCCTCAACCCATGCAATAATCAGGTCTGTTTTATCGGCGGAGTTCGGGGTCGGGATGTTCTTTACCTCAACAGCTTCTCCTCTGCCGTTTTCCTTGTAACTTCTTCCTGAAAGTCCATGACCGCCCTGTGGTACAACATACATTCGTGCGAACTGATCGAGTTTCTCCTTCCCCATCTTGTCGACCAGCAACTGATAGTAGTCAAGCTGGGCACCGGAGGAAGCGATAAAATCCTGAGTTCCAGATGTTATTATTATTTTACCACCATGTTTATAAAATGCACTAAGGTCCGGGTTGTTGGCATCGAGCCAGTCTGAAACCATTTTCCTCCGCTTGTTCATCTCTTTTGTCTCTGAATAGTCAAGCGGATTGGCTGAAATATCCTGCATCAGGAATGCGGTCACTCCCAATACTCCCATTGAACCATGCACAGGGGCATTCTCATCTGCCCCTTCCTGACCTTTGTAGCGGGTAGCGGTAATAGTCGCGAAACCATCAGGTTCGATATTCGGAAGCCACATCCCAAACGATTTTACCCCGTTTGCAAGAGGAGCCGGAAACCTGTATGGGCTGTAGATGAACCCCAGGGTACTTATCTGTTCTGAGGTGAGCCCGTCAGCAGCCTTATCAGCTCCGGCCGGTTTCCTCAGGGATTTCCAGGGATCATCGGGGCCCCTGCCATCGGTTATGTCAAAAATCTCTCTCGAAGCCATGTAGTTATTTATTATACCATCGGCCAGGCCATCGAGTTCATCACATTGCCTGAGAAACTCGGCTCTGGTGATACCTGTAAGAGAAGGGCTTATCCAATTAGCCAGCGGTTTTTCCTGTATCCTGATAAGTTCCGGAGCAAGCATAAGTGACGAGAAGCTGACTATGGGAACATCCGAGATTATACCGTCGTAGTCGGCAGGATATCTCTGGGCAACCATAAGTCCTTCCCTTCCACCCTGGGAGCCACCGGAATAATAGTTAAAACGGGGCTTTTCTCCATATATCCTTTCGATAATGACCATTGCAGCATCGTGTGTCTTTTTCATCTGCATATATCCGAGGTTCCTGATTGCTTCCTCGTTAAGTGCCCAGTCGTTGGGTCCGGTACCTTCAGGTCCTGTAGCCAGTGGCTTATCCTTTGCACCCATTGATGACTGATGCCCTGAATCGCTTCCATACAGAACAATGCCTTTGGTTATCATCGGATTTCGTCCTTCCCTGACAGTTATTGTTCCGTTCATTCCGCCTCCTCCCATCTGCATGGAACGGTACGACCAGCTGGCAGGAAGAAGTACTCTGAAATTAATGGGCCATCCTTTGGGATCCACCGGGAAAATCGACCCTTCCACAACACCATACGCAGGACCTGCATCCGTAGCTTCCACCCAGCGGGGAGCGTACAGTTTCACCGATGACACAGGCTCTCCGATAGCTGAAACAGGGATCGAACTGCCTGCCTTTTCAATGTCGGCCCTTGAAATTATTTTATTCCCGGAGGACGGATTCTGAAATGCAACGACCTGCCCGGCCAGAGCAAGAAATGAAATTAAAACAATAAAAAGTCTTTTCATACGAAGAAGTTTTAGAGAAATATCTGCTAAAATAATAAAAAAATCACCAGAGGAAACTGATTCAAAAAATCAGCCATTCTGTTACTTAATGCCATCACTGCTTTTCAAATACTTAAACTTCAGATCTGTACATATTACGTACATATAATAAGGGTACACATAACATTTATTATTTTATCATTAATCTCATTACTTCATTCTTCCTGGCATAGTCACTCATTCACATACTTCCTGTTCAGGCCTTTACTCCAGATTTTCTGGTGTGAATCTTAATAAAAAGAAATTCCGGTAATGCACATTATGTACTTTTATAGATAAATTAGCAGTTATCAAACATTTCGATATGAGCAGAGGATTTGTCAGGGAAGAAGACCAGGAAGAAATCCCAATGGTTCCCAGGAGAGCATTTTTACCGGAAGGTATAGCCAACTTTGTTACTCCCGGGGGAATGGATGAACTCCTGTCTGAAAAAAAACTTCTGATAAAGGAAAAAGAAGATCTCGACTCTACCAATGAGAATGAGCGCAGGATTGCACTGAACTTCATAAACGCCAGGCTTCAGCTGCTTGACGAAAGAATTTCCGGAGCCAGGATCATTGACCCAAAGGAACAACCAGTGGAAGAAATCCGGTTTGGCGCAACTGTTACCCTGAGATCATCGGACTCTGGCAGGATTCAAAGATTTAAGATCGTCGGGGTGGACGAAGCTGATATATCTAAAGGAAAGATTTCATTTATTTCACCATTGGCCAGACAACTGATCAATAGAAAAACTGGCGAAAAAATCGTCATCAATACTGACAGGAAAGATGTCGTTTATGAAATAACCGACATAAGCTACCAATGACAGTTTTCTTTGATTAAAAATAATCGCCATTTTAATGTCTGCTGAATATTGACCTGTATTTTTATCTTTAGTCTTTACCACTGTCTGTTTCTACTCTTTGATTAATTTCTTTAACTTTCGTTTATTCCGCCGGAACGAAAGAGAAAGAATTCCATGAGACCCACATGTATGGAATACACAAATAAACATGAGTATCATTGTCAGACATTTGGAATCTCCTGCCAGTGCGGGCATCATTAACATCAAAATTATATACATATGAAACCGATTCGAATTATTCTGAGAACCCTTTCCCTTTCCCTTGTCTTTTTCCTTATCCTGTTTATCAGTGCCGGAAGGATAAATTACTGGCAGGGGTGGCTTTATGTTTCAATGAATATCCTTATGACCCTTATGACTATTTATGCTTCAAGGGGAAATAAAGAGCTTACCAACGAACGCTTTAAACCCGGACAGGGGATAAAAAGCTGGGATAAAATTCTTTTAGGCCTTTCATCACTTGTATACTTCATAATGCTTATTGTCGCAGGCCTCGACTCGGGACGATTTAAATGGTCACCTGACCTTTCTTCCGTATGGTATCTTGCAGGAATAATCCTTACACTTGCCGGGCATACGGTCTTTCTGATTGCCAAACATCAGAACAAATTCTTCTCAACAGTTGTCAGGATCCAGACTGAAAGGGGCCATACCGTCTGTGATACCGGACTTTATAAAACAGTTCGCCACCCCGGCTATTTTGGAATGGTAATTGCCAATATAGGATTCCCTCTGTTACTGGGATCTCTTTTCACCATAATTCCGGTGATTATTACCCTGGTGTTATTTGTCATCCGGACTCAACTTGAAGACAAAACCCTGATAAACGAATTGACAGGATACAGAGAATACACACGTAAAACTCCCTATAAACTGATCCCGAAGATCTGGTGAGTTCACTGGTCCAAAAATTATCAGTCACAGATATGGATCTGACAAATGATTCTCACAATTTCCTTGTATCTTGGTAATAAAATTATCGGGAATCATGTGGCAAAAAGACCGTATTTCACGAATCCTGTACATCACCGGTATTGTTGCAATAGTTGCGGGAGCGTTGGACCCTCTTGAAGGTTCGGTGATCATACTGGCCGGAAGTGCCCTTATCACACTTTCCACATTCCTGACAAAAGACAGGCATCGTATAATATTCCTGATTTCATTCCTGCTTATAGCATTAGGGGTGTTCTTCCTCTTCTGGATCTCTTCCAGGGGAGGTTTTGGAGGCACTTCATCCCTTTCGTGGTGGTGGGGACTGCTCATAATTCCTTATCCGGCAGGGTGGCTTACAACCATTATCCTGATGGGCATCAGGACTATAAAGAATAAAGAACTAACTGATATCCGGGAGAAGTAAAGGGAAATCCTGTCTGTTGGATCTAAAGGTCAGGATCTTTACAGATAAGTATTAGAATTTTTTAAATTAAGAGTCAGCGGGAGAATAAAGACGAAGCAGGAATATGATAGCAGAGAATGTATTGTTCGCACTTGGATTGACTGTTTTTGCCGGATTGGCTACCGGGATCGGGAGCCTTATGTCGTTATTGTCGAAACGATTCAATCCGAAATTTCTGGCAGTCTCACTGGGTTTTTCAGCAGGCGTGATGATATATGTATCGCTTGTGGAGATCTTTGCTAAGGCCAAGGATTCTCTTATTGCTGCCCACGGTCTTAAGGCAGGGAATATATATACCGTAATAGCCTTTTTTTCAGGGATTGCCATTATAGCATTGATTGACAAGCTGATCCCGTCGTTTGAAAACCCACATGAGATGAAGAACCTTGAAGAAAGGAAGCTCGATCCTGCAAATAACAGGAAACTGCTCAGGATGGGATTATTCTCTGCCCTGGCAATAGCAATACATAACTTCCCGGAAGGCCTGGCTACTTTTATGGGAGCCATCACAGATCCAACCCTTGGAATAAGTATCGCAGTTGCAGTTGCTATCCACAATATCCCTGAAGGCATTGCCGTATCCGTACCAGTATATTATGCTACCAAAAACCGGAAAAAAGCATTCTGGCTATCCTTTCTGTCAGGACTGGCTGAGCCTGTCGGAGCACTTATAGGATATTTCATTCTGAGAAGTATCTTCAGCAACTCTGCTTTTGGAATAATATTCGCGGGAGTAGCCGGTATAATGATTTATATATCTCTTGATGAGTTATTGCCTACGGCAGAGGAATACGGAGAACATCACCTGGCAATTGGTGGCATGATCGGTGGCATGGCTGTTATGGCTGCAAGTCTGTTAATGTTCCTTTAGCAGGGAATACCCACCTTATTTTCCGGCAGGCAATCTGAATTTCCATGACTGTCATGGAAATAAGTCCCATACTTAACTGATCCTGTACCGGAAGTAATTAACACTGATACAGGAAACACTCAGAATTATTTTTTTATCTCAGGTATTTTCTTAATTTATAGCCTGAAAACTGATTAGAAATTAATCAATTGTATTATCTATTATTACTTAAAACCTTTAACTATGGAAAAACTTATTTCCAGTTGCGGATTAAACTGCTCAGCCTGCGATGCATATATCGCAACAATCAATGATGATGATAAATTAAGGAAGCTTACCGCTGACAAGTGGCGGGTTGAATTCAATGCTGCCGGCATAACCCCCGACATGATAAACTGCACAGGGTGCAGGGAGCCGGGGGCTAAATTCAGTCACTGTGAATTATGTGAGATAAGAAAGTGCGTCCGGGCAAAGGGATTCGGGACCTGTGCCGAATGCAGTGAGATGGATAGCTGTACCATTGTCTCAGCTATCCATCAGTATGTTCCGGAAGCCGTGGCTAACCTGAGGAGTCTTAAACAGGCAGGAAATAACTGAAACCTGTTATTGAATTATCTATAGTTATTTATTGCCTGCAGATACTGAGCCCTGGATATCTGGTAATTGCATTTTGCCTCAGTAAGACCATCCATAGCGCCCTGATAAAGTGACTGTGCCTCAAGAAGATCAGACATGCCGGTTATACCTGCCTGGTAATTATCATTTGTAACCCTCAGGTTCTCCCTGGCCTGTTCCACTGATCTCCCGGCATTTTCGATGTTGAAATAATTCTGACTCATCTCGTTCTGCATCTGGGTTATCTGTAAGACAAGCAATTCGGCCGTTTCGTTAAACTTGTATGTGGCATTTTCGATTTTCGCATTGCTCTGTTTTAATTTATGAGTCCCCCCCCACCAGTCACTTATTGGGATATTCAGAGTCGCAAAAGCCATTCCGATTGTGTTGGTTTTATCCATAATATCTGTATAAGCTCCAGCCACACCGACAGCTACCTGTGGAAGATTTTCTCCCAGAACAATTTTCTTTTGCAATTCCTCTGCCTGTACTGCCTTTTTAAGAATTATATATTCATTCCTGCTTTTTACTGCCTCCTCCGGATTAACAAAAAGAGTTACAGGATTTTCAACAAGGGGAACTGAATCAGCCAGGACAACTGTGTTGTCAAATGATATTCCTATATGCTGGCAGAGAGCTTTTTTACTTAATTCAATTCCATTAACCAGTTTTAATCTGTTAGCCTCCAGTTCATTCTGTTTGAGCTGAACCTTAAGGAGATCTGTCTTCTGAACCAGACCTGCATTATAAGCAAGAGCCACATCCCTGGAAAGGCTTTCCAACATTTTTCTGTAGCTGTCAATTGTCACCAGTTTCTCACTCAGAGCGATGACATTCCAGTAGAGTTCTTCAGTTTTTACAAGAACTTCCGTTTCAGTCATCAGAAGTTTTTCGTTGCTGATTTCATATCCGGTTTTAGCCAGCCTGTTGCCATAAAGAAGCCTTCCGCCGGTAAACACAGGCTGCGCAGCAATTGCATATCCGAAGTTCATATAATCCACAAGATTAATAGGCATCCCCGGAAAGTATGTAAACTGAGTTGCCAAAGGAATATGTGCCGGAATACCGTCATATACAGGCAGGTTCATCTGGGGAATAGATGCCTTGACCAGATAATCACTCATTTTTAATGCACTGAATCCGCCGGATACCTTCGGAAAGTAAGCTGTAAAGGCATTTTTCCTCACCTGTTCCGACTGCAAAACTTCATTGGAAGATTCCTTGATGCTGTAATTGTTATCCATCGCCAGGATTTTGCATGTATCGAGACTCAGTCTTGTCAATACAATGCCATCGCGTATGGGTTCTTTATTATCCTGCACGGGACTACCAGGCTGACCATATATCACAGCCGGAATCAGCAGAAAGAAATATATAAGTCTTTTCATTTTTTCTTTTCATTAAGTTTCCAGTAAAGTACAGGAAGGATGGTTATAGTCATCAGTAACAGGAATATCCCTCCGGCAAATATCACAACCCCAACAGGAGCCCAGAAAGAGCTGCCGCTTACTATCATGGGGATCACTCCGACTGATGCTGCTGCTGATGTAAGGAAAATAGGTATCATCCTCCGCTTGCCGGCATCGTAGGCTGAGTCCTTCGCAGACCAGCCTTCCTTAACAAAGCGTTCCTCGGCATGCTGGAACATAAGAATCACGTTTCTTACGGTAAGGCCGAACAATCCGATTATACCAAGTGCAGATGTTATGCCGACTGTCAGATCCGAAATCCAGAGGCCAAATACTGCCCCGAATAAAAACAACAATAATGTAAAGATTGATATAAAAGTGAGTTTGAATTTACCATACACAAAAAGGAAGAAGAAGAAAACCACAGCAAATGCTGCTATTATTGCCCAGATAACAGGCAGGAGATTATCCCTGTTATATTCAGGTTCTCCTCCGACCTGATAATTTACTCCATAAGGAAGTGAAGGAGCTATTTTATTCTTCAGGATGTCCTGTATGTATGAAAGAGATTTGGCCGGAATTACATTTCGTCTTGTATCGGCAGTGACTGTCAGTGTGCGTATTCCATTCCGGTGTACAATACTGTTGTCATTCCATTGTGGTGTGACCGACGCGATCTGACGCAAAGGAACGCTTACAGACGGGATCAGTGTGGCAACATAGGTGTCTGAGAAATCTTCAAGTGTGGGGTTTCCAGGCACATCATCAGTCTTGAGGACTATCGGAATATTTTCGTTGTTCTCGGTAATCGTTCCTATACTGAATTTATCTGTTGCCAGAAGAATGTTAGCGGCTGTGAGAGCTCTTGTTACTCCAAGCTGAGAAGAAGCAACAGGATCAAGTTCGACATCCATTACAGGAATCTTTTCTCCCCAGTCGGTATGAACATTGGTCAGTTCAGGCATATCGCGCATTACTTCAGAAAGTGTATCTGCAGCTTTTTTCAGTTGTTCTTCATTTTCACCGTAGAAACGGAATTCGAAAGCCGGAACATGCTGAAAGTCTATCTGTTTGAATTTTACATAGGCATCGGGGAAATAATGCGCATATGAATCAGTATATTCATCAAGGATGGCTTCTGTTTCCTCATATGAACCTGTGTTCACTATGAACTGGGCATAACTGTCAGAAGGCATTTTTGGTGCATATGCAATATGAAACCGCGGTGAAGACATACCGTTGAACTGGGTGATGGATTTGACCCTGCTGTCGCCTGATAATATTGTTCTGAGGGAGTCAGCTATTCCGACTGTTTTCACAAGGGGTGTCCCGTCAGGTAAATATATCTCCACAGCAAACTGATTCCGCTCTGCAACAGGGTTCATTCTGAACTTGATATGCGGCATCAGAATAACGGAAACCAATATTGAAATTACACCGATAGATACTGTAAGCCATGGATGCCGGAAGTTCCAGTTCAGGACTTTTATATAAATATCGTGAACCTTTTCAGTTATCCTTTTTTTATCAGGCTGGTTTGCGTCCTTAACCTGAGGCTTGATAAGAGCTACTTCCAGGATCGGAATTATCATTACAGCCAGGATAAGCGACATCATCATGTTTATAGTAAAGGTGAATGGGAAGTAATAAAGGAATTCAGCCATCTGACCTTTAAAAAGGATAAGCAGGGGATAAAAGATAAGGCAAATGCATGTTGTTGCCAGGAGCATGGGCAGAAAATACTTATGTGCGCTCTCAATAGCTGCCTCCCGGGGTGAGTAGTTGTTCTTCAGACAATAGATATAACCGTCAATTATGACAATCGAATTATCAACGGTCATTCCCAGGACAACCACAAGAGCTGCCAGTGTCACTGTATTCAAAGGAATCCCGAACATATACATTATCCCGACCGAGATAAAGGCATTCAGAGGGATAACAATAGCGGCTACCAGAGCCGAACTGAAGGGAAAAAGGATCATTATCACAACAATGATTACAGCTATTGCCAGCAGGAGATCACGTAAGAATGACACAACAGAATCCTTCACGACCTCAGACTGATCAGTGATCCGCTGGACAGTAACGTCGCCGGGTAAATCATTCTCCTTGTATTCTGATATGACATTACTTACGTCTTTACCGAACTTTACAATATTGAATCCCTCTCTCATTTCAACCGACAGAACAAGACACGGATTACCGTTGTATGAAATATAGCTACCGTCCTCAGGATATTCCCTTACGACCTTTGCCACATCCTTTACGCGCATCATGTTGCCTTTCGGATCGGTGAATATGATCTGGTCCTCAACTTCCTTAACGCTGGTGTATGTAGGATTGAAGTGCACAGGTATCAGTACATCATCATTTTTTATACTTCCTCCGGGTGCCAGCGATTGTCCAAATACTTCCGACATTATAAGTTTATCACTTATCCCGTAGGATGAGAGTTTCTTTCTGTCGGCATATACGGTAACCTGTTCCTCCTTTGTCCCGTAAAGACGAAGATTGGCCACAGATTCAATACGACGTAGTTTGTGAATCAATTCATCAGCATAGTCTTTCAGTTCTGTGTAGGTACGCGATTGTGATTCAATAGCTATCAGGAGCGCTGATACATCTCCGAAATCATCCTGTGCCACTAGTGCCAGAACTCCTGAAGGTAACTGTGACTTGAGTGTTGTAAGGCCATGTCTTATCTTTGACCATACTTCATCTTTGTTCTTCACGTTGTCATTTAGTTCCACCATCATATAGCACATCCCGTTTTGTGAGGTTGTAGTCGTATAACTACGTTTTACTTCGGGATAAGTAAATAGAAACTGTTCAAGAGGTTCTGCAAGTTGCTTTTCCACCTCCCCGGATGTCGCTCCGGGATAAACTCCTATAATAATTCCCTGTCTGATGGTATATCCGGGAAATTCCTGTTTAGGCATTACAATGAGTGCTATTACCCCAAAAACTACCAGAAGACCAACAAGAAGGAAAACAATGGCCCTGTGATTCATGGACCATTCTATAATACTGTATTTGCGTTTCATTTCCCGATGATTTTATCGTCTTCGCTTATTTTCTGGTAACCTCCGGTAACAACTTTGTCACCTACCGATAATCCGGTCAGAATCTCAACCCCATTACCTTTAACAGCTCCTGTTGTAACATAGGACCGCTTCGCAATTCCATTACTGTCAACCCAGACGAATTTTTTACCGTCGTGAGTAGTCTGTACAATAATGATTGGAACAACAATTCCCTTTGAACCGTTTCCGGGAATGAGATCAATATTGCAGACCATTCCGGGGAGAAGCTCTTTCCCGGGATTATTAAGCTTAACATGTGCCGGATACGTATGGGAAACAGGGTTGGCTATTACACCCTTTTCGATCGTGGTACCTGTGAATTTCCTGTCTCCGAGAGCCGCGACAGTAATATCCGATTCACAGTCAGAAGGAATTTTCGAAATCTCATTTTCAGGAACAGAGAAATTTACCTTCACCGTACTGATATCCAAAACAGTAAGAATTGTTTTGCCTGGAATGGTATATTCTCCGGCCTCTGCCATCTTCTTCCCAACCACCCCATCAGAAGGAGCATACAGGGAACAGTCTTTCAGATTTTTCTCCGCGAGATCATAGGATGACTGAGCCTGATGCAGTTTTGTTTCAATATCCACCATTTGTATTTCAGGAAGGCTTCCTTTTTCATATAACGATTTTAACCGGTCATAACCGTCCTGTGCCTGCCTAAGCATAGCATCCGCTGCCTCCAGGACGCTTTTTGCCGAAGAAGGATCAAGCCTTGCCAGAAGCTGACCTTTCCGTATCTTATCTCCTTCAGAAACAGAGATACTCTCGATAGTGCCTAAAGTAGAAAAACCCAGGGCAACTGAAGATCTTTCTTCAACGATCCCGACATATTCAAGTCTGCTAAACTCCTCCGATTCACGGACAGTCTCTGTTTCAACATTTATGGCCGACTCATTCCCGATTTGCTGAGGCTCACCGGAACAACCATATAATAAGGCAATTGTAATGCCAGATATTAGTCTAACTGAGCTCACAAAGATGCTTTTCATTTCCTTTTTTTGACTTGTTAATTTGCAACACAAAAATCGTACTCTGTAATGGAATGGTATAGTTCTACCAAACCAAACTATTGTTCTATTAGTCGGAATAATCAATCAATATAACAATATTTCTATATTTTATTATAATATTTGTCGCAATTTTAATTTTAATAAAATGAAGGATGGGAATTTCATAAGCTTTTCCCTTGAGTCGCTTGGGAAAATGAATTTGCTTTCCGAAGAGGAATACAAATCTTATCTGGGCTATTTTCTGGTCCAGATAGACACAAAATCTGACACAAAACTTGAGATGTTCCGGTATCCATGCCGGATCGATGCTTTTATTGCTATACTTTGCGTGAAGGGCAGTGTTGAGATCAAATCCAATTTCAAACACTATAAAATTGAAAAGAACTGCCTTTTTGTAAGTATGCCCAAAGATATAATCCAGCTTTCCGACTGGAGTGAATGCAAAGTATATCTTGTTGCCTTTGATGATGATTTCATTCGTAAGTTTAACCTGAATTACAACAATGTTCTTTCAGTATTTTTGGGTATCCAGAAGAATCCATGTGTCGGACTTTCACCTCAGGAAGCAACCTCCCTCCAGGAGACTTTCTTTTCTCTCAGTAAAGAGATGGAGATCTTTAAGGGTAAGGAATATGTTAATGAAATTGTGATGAGCTACATAAATCTGATTACCTATAAAGCATGCTCATACTTAAGCGGTTACCTTCAGAAAGATTCAAAGGAACCGGAAACCGGGAACAGGCGAAGCGAGGAATATTTCAACAAATTTATGTCGTTGCTGAAACAAAACTTCAAAAATGAAAGAAGCCTTGAGTTCTATGCCGAAAAGCTTTATATCACGCCCAAATATATGACAACCCTGATAAAAAAGGCAAGCAGCAAATCCGCTATGGAATGGATTAATGACTGCGTGATCATGGAGGCAAAAAATTTGTTGAAATATTCCGAAATGAGCATCCAGGAAATTTCAGAATATCTCAATTTTTCAAACCAGTCTTTCTTTTCCCAATATTTTAAAAGGATTTCCGGGCACACCCCTTCGGAATACAGGGCTCAGTCGCAATAGATGCGGCCGTGGTTCACCAGCATGCCCTCTTTCCCTGCTGATTCGAGTTGTGAGAAGTCAAAATCCGGGCTTGCCATATCTGATGATCATCTCATCAAAAGCCTGATTATCTTCTCCCTGAACTCAGTATATGGTGGATAGCGAACAGGCAGGATGCATAAAATACCTTCTGATCCTCAAGGACCTTAGCCAGTTCTTCCTTATTCATGGTTTCCGGTATTGAGAATGTAACTACTGCAAATATAATGAGACAATGATTTATTACGAATTGATGTTTTATGATATCCATTTCGGGCAGAAGGAATACTGCTATTTTTTATAAATTGCGCAGGAGTATATTGATTTATCATTAACCGGTACTTATAACTAAGAAATAACCCAACCATAAAAAGATCGAAAAATGAATAGAAGGAATTTTATAAGGAATACGGCTGTTGCTGTACCAATGATGGCCTTTTTACCCGGTTTCTCCCTTTTGGCAGATCCCCTCAAGGGAAGGGTAAAGATCACTGATGTTCAATGTGTCCGTGCCAGAATAGGTATGCGTGTAAGTCCCCTGGTAAAAATAACCACTGATGCAGGATTATTCGGGATCGGGGAATGTCATCACGACGAGAATGGCCTTGGTGCAAAAGACATGGTATTGAATGTCTGCAAACCCATCCTGATGGGAAAAGATCCTTTTGATCTTGAATATCTTATCTTCAAGATGAGCACACGTACCTCGTACTACGGTGGAAACCATGGAGTGGCGACTCATGCCATTACCGGAGTTGAGATGGCCCTGTGGGATCTGATCGGAAAGATCACCGAACAGCCTGTCCGCAGGATTCTGGGAGGCGGAAGTCATGTAAACGAAGTACGGGCCTATGCATCTGCCCGTCCGAGGAACATGCAGGACATGGATTCATGCAAGGAATTTGCAGAACTGATGCTGGGTCAGGGCTGGACTGCATGCAAGAGTGATATAGACAGGGATCAGCG
>CAZBQM010000031.1:0-29025 GCA_964494045.1 uncultured Rikenellaceae bacterium | reverse complement strand
ATTTTTAAGTAAGCATACCTCCGCAGACATGAATTGTTTGTCCGCTTACATAAGATGATAGTTCACTGGCCAGATAAAGTGCTGTATTGGCCACGTCTTCAGGGGTTCCACCTCTTTTAAGCGGAATCTTGTTTATCCATTCGCTCTTGATGTCAGCCGGTAAGTTCTCTGTCATTTCGGTAAGGATGAAGCCAGGGGCAATGGCATTGCAGCGTATGTTCCTGGATCCGAGTTCCTTTGCAACACTTTTTGTAAAACCTATTATTCCTGCCTTTGAGGCTGAATAGTTGCTCTGTCCTGCATTTCCTGACACACCAACCACAGAACTCATGTTTATGATCGAACCATTCTTCTGTTTTAGCATTGGTTGAAGGACAGCCTTTGTAAGGTTAAATACTGATTTAAGGTTGACGGCTATGACAGCATCCCACTGGTCCTCAGTCATCCTCATCAGCAGCGTGTCGCGTGTTATTCCTGCATTGTTCACAAGGATGTCGATAGTGGGGAAATCCTTCATTATGTCAACCACGACTTTCTGAGAGTCAGCAAAATTGGCCGCATTTGAAATATACCCGTTAACCTTTACATTCAGTTTTCTCAGTTCGTCAATGGTAGCTGCAAATTCCTCATCATCAGCAATATTAGTGAGGGCAAGATTTGCGCCTTCCTGTGCGAACCTGTGGGCGATGGCCTTTCCGATTCCTCTCGAAGCTCCGGTGATCAGAGCAGTTTTCCCTTCAAGTAATTTCATCTCTTTTTAGGTTAAAATTTCCACAAATATAGCATAAACTGGCAAAGTGCTTCATCCGGCAATATAATGATCTCTTCCGAGTGCTTCAGCTACCGCAGATCCTATACCGGCAGGTGAGATAACAATATGAATACCGCATTCCTGCATTATCCTGATCTTTGATTCAGCCGTATCAGAAGCCCCTCCTATTATGGCTCCTGCATGTCCCATCTTCCTGCCTTTAGGTGCTGTCTGCCCGGCAATAAAGCCTATAACCGGTTTAGTCCCATGCTCCTTTATCCAGCGGGCAGCTTCGGTCTCCATGTTCCCGCCTATTTCACCTATTATGATTATTGCCTCTGTCTCGTCGTCTTCCATCATCAGTTTCACAGCATCGAGGATCGATGTGCCAACTACAGGATCTCCTCCTATACCCAATCCGGTCGATTGTCCCATTCCCATACGGGTTACCTGGTCTACCGCCTCATATGCAAGAGTCCCGGAACGTGAAATAACTCCCACGCTACCTTTCCTGTGGATGAAGCCAGGCATTATACCCACCTTTGCCTCCCCCGGCGTTATAACCCCCGGACAGTTAGGGCCAATAAGCCGGCTGGCAGATGATTTCAGGTATTCCTTAACCCTGACCATATCGGATACAGGGATACCCTCGGTAATAGCCACAATAAGGCTTATGCCACCTTCAGCTGCTTCAAGAATGGCATCGGCCCCTGAGGCCGGGGGAACAAAGATTATTGAGACATCGGCTCCGGTGGCCTTTACCGCATCCCTGACACTGTTGAAAACAGGCAGTCCGAGATGAACTTCCCCACCCCTTCCAGGGGTAACGCCACCAACTATGCCTGTGCCGTATTCAAGCATCCTGGATGCGTGAAATGTTCCTTCACTTCCCGTGAATCCCTGGACAATTACCCTTGAATGTCTGTTGACCAGAATACTCATAATGATCCGGTAAGTTAAATTAACTATCAGGGTACTGAAACACCCGTATTCAAATATACCTAATTTACCCTGTTTTCGTTATATTTGAAGTAATTATCAATACCTCTTTATGGAAAATATTGAACCGGTATTGTATATTGGAATTACCCAGTCTTTTTTTGCAGGCCTTCTTATCGCCACCAGGAAACCCCTGACAACAGCCAACAGGCTTATGGCTGCGTGGCTGTTCCTGATATGTATCGAACTGATATCTGCCCTTGTCAACAGCACGGTTCTTGAGATGTATTCGTTTCATTTCGTTGCCTTTACCTACGGACCCCTGCTCTTTCTGTATGTCAGGTTCATGACCCGCAGGGAAAGAAAATTCAACTGGTATTCACTTTTGCATTTTATTCCGTTCGTGGTTTTCCTGACTGTATCAGTGATCTTCAGGAATATACCACTGATGAAGGATCTCAGGACATTTTTTGCCCCCGACAGGTTTATCTCACTGCGGATAGTTTACGGCCTTTGTTTTTTTCTGTCCGTGACCGTCTACAGTGTTCTTGCTTTTATTGACATCAGGATACACCAGCGCAACCTTAAGGATCTTATTTCATATACCTCCGGGAGAGTCACACTCAACTGGCTGAAAATCCTATCTATCAGTTTCTATGTGGCTTTTCTTATCCTGTTCATACTTGGAGGGCTCAATATGATTGGCGACTTCATTCCCTTTGATCCCTATTTCGTCATTTTCGGCTTTATAACGGCTTTTTCAATAATCTATAGCTTTTACGGTATCAAGCAGCCTGAAATCTTCGGGGAAATGGTAAAAGAGACAAACGGGGAAAAGAAGAACCAGGAGAAATACCTGAAAAGCGGCCTTAAAGAGATCCAGGCTGAAAAATACCTGAAGAAACTTATCAGTTATATGGAGACCGGAAAACCATACCTCGACAGGGATCTCTCCATCCATGATCTTTCCGCGAAAACCGGCATACTCCGGCATCACATCACCCAGGTTCTTAATGAGAAGTACGGAAGAAACTTCTTCACCTTTATAAATGAATACAGGGTTAAGGAGGTGATCGAAAGGTTCAGTGATCGCAGGTACGACCATTTTACAATACTGGCAATCGCCTACGATGCTGGTTTTAACTCAAAGACTACATTCAATTCTTTTTTTAAAAACCAGACTGGCATGACTCCCAGCGAGTTCAGGGAAAACCGGGCCGGTGTTGCAGATCAGTTCAAACCCAGCGGGACGGACACCTAGCCAATGCTTTTGTGGTACGGTCTGAGCGGACAAGACGACAAGCATATAAAAATATCTTTCATTTGTGCTAAAAAGCGCTGATGCGAAGAATCATTATAGTGCTTGGCCTGTTATTGATTCCCCCGGTTTCCGGCGCTCAGGATCAGGTAAGCTCTTCTGATAATAAGGGAAAACCGGAAATCTCAATAAACGGTTTTGTAAGGGGTGGATTCTACGGCTGGAAGGAAAAAGGTGAATCCGAAATTGATTTTTCGGCCCTTTATTCTGACCTGGGGCTTGAAATAGGTGCCGGAAACGCTCGGAACCTGAAAGCCAGTGCCGACCTGAGATTCAGATATGGTACCGAATTCAATAAGCCTGTCAGCACTTTTGACCTTAGGGAAGCATATATACTGCTATACGGCAATAAATGGGACTTCTCTTTTGGCGGGCAGGTAATCAAATGGGGACGATGTGACTTTAGCAACCCTGTTTCAAGATTCTCGCCCCTAAACATGGTTTCAAGATCACCCGACAGGGAGGACATGGATATGGGTAATATTCTTGCTTCCTCCAAGTGGCATCCCTTAAACGCTGTGAGTCTTGAGATACTTGCCACTCCACTTCACAGGTCATCAAGACTTATTATTGATCCATTTCCGCTTCCTGACTTTGTAACTATCGATCAGTCGCAATCCATTATAAGCGGAAAGGGAATCTTCAGCTACGGCTTCAGGGCTTCTTTTCATCTGAGGGGACTTGACTGGAGCCTGAACTGGTTTGACGGCTACGATCCCATGCCGGGGATAAGACTGGCTTCCTTTGCTTTCGATCCTTCACAACCCCTTACAATGCCTGAGATAGGACTTGCGACAAAAGCCTACAAAAACAGGGTTGCCGGAGTTGATTTTGAGACCGCTGCCGGCCCCTTTGGAATAAGAGGTGAGGTTGCCTGGGCAGTCCCATCACTGCCACACCGGGATTATGAATATATCCCCCTGCCTGAACTGAAGTGGGTGGCAGGCATTGACTGGATATCGGGAAGGTTGACAATAACCGCAGAATACTGCGGAAAGTATGTTGATGATTTTACTCCATCCGGGGCACAGCCAATATTCGGATCAGAGGTGGATCCTGTAATGATGCTCCGGTTGCTGTCAAGCCCCGGATTCGACATGCCGGCCTATGTCAGGAAACAGGTTGCTGCATTCAACAGGCTGTATAATTACCAGTCTGACAGGTATTCACACTATGCCACCTTAAGAATTGAATCAGATTTTGCCTATGGCAGGTTGCTTCCTTCGGTTCTTGGTATGTACAACTGGACAACCGGTGATCTCCTGCTTATTCCGGAAATGAAATACAAACCGCTCGATGGCATGACATTAACAGCCGGAGCTGAGATTTACTCAGGGAGGAAAGCTTCCCTGTATGACCTGGTGAATGATTTTATGAACGGTGTATATGTTTCACTGAGATTTGACTTTTAATGATATGACAAATTTCATCTTCAGGTTCAGGTGGTTGATTATTGGCTTTTCCACTGCAATTGCACTGGTTTCGGTCTTTCTTATCCCGCGTATGAAGATAGATCCGGAAATCAGAAACTATATCCCTCCCACAATTGACTCGAGAGTCCGGACTGACCTGATCGAGGAGAAATTCGGAGTTCAGGATATGGTTATGATACTGTTTTCCGATTCTTCTGTAATAACCCATGACAACCTTGTACAGATCAGAAACATAGACAGATCTATTTCGAAAATCGGAGGTGTCAGCAGCAGGATGTCGCCTTTTACAGTAAGAAACATAAAGAACAGTGACGGTTACATGGTCGCTGATCGTGTGATTATGGATGTTCCTGACGATACAGGTCGCCTTAGACTTCTTGGAGAAGATTTTCTGAATAACAGATTTGCCCGCGACATAGTCATTTCATCTGATCTGACCACTGCTTCCATTACCGCCACTGTGAACAACTCGGAAGCTGAAGCTAAAACAATTACAGGCATCGACTCTGTCATAGCCTCGAATGGCGGCAATACAAAGATACTGAAAGGCGGATTGCCCTACATAAGGCAGTACCTTCTTAAAGATGTGGCCCATGACGCAGCATTACTTGTACCTCTGGCTCTTGTCATAATGCTTGTTGTATTAAAACTCAACCTTGGTGAATGGCGCTATGTGATGATGCCTTTTGCAGTAGTTCTTCTTTCAACCTTTTTCAGTCTGGCTCTCCTTCCCCTCCTTGGTTGGAAAATGTCAATCATAACCATGCTTGTCCCGGTGATTCTTATTGCAGTTGCAAATAATTACGGTATTTATCTGACTGCCAGGTACCAGGAACTTTGCATTGAAAACAGGGATACCTCACGCCGTGATCGTTTGAAGAGTGTTCTCAGTTCACTCAATATGCCGGTCATATTCAGCGGGCTCACCACCGTGGCAGGGATTCTCGGTCTTCTTACCCATTCTGTCATCCCCGCCCGCCAGGTGGGTGTTCTTGCTGCAGCGGGTGTAATGCTTGCCCTGTTGCTCAGTCTTTTCCTGATCCCTGCCTTTATCCTTACAGGCAGACCATCTGTGGAAAAGTCTGAAAAGGGAAAAAACAACAATCGTCTGTTCAATACTCTCCTCGGAAAACTCTCGGATCTGATAATAGAACAACCCGGGAAAATACTCCTCGTTTCTGCAGTTATGCTTGCAGTTATATCGTCAGGAGCTGTCTTTCTGAAGATTAATACAAACCAGGAGACTTATTTTTCAAAAAAACATCCGGTACGCCAGGCATCAGATCTTATCAACTCAAAATTCGGAGGATCACAGACTATATCCGTAATGATTGACGGGGATATAAGCGATCCGGCAGTGATGCAGGGAATTGACCGGCTTACCCTTGGACTCGGGAACGAGCAAGGGGTTGGATCTGTCTTTAGTATATCGCAGGCGATCAGGGAGATGAGTAAGGCTATCTATACTGATGGTGAAGAAGGGTATGACAGGATTCCCGAATCAAGGGAAGCCATTGCACAGATGTTTGAACTTTATTATATGAGTGGTGACCAGGACGATTTCAGGCAGCTCATCAACAGTGACAATACAAGTGCCCACATACTCATAAGGCTGTCGGAACCCGAGAATCAGGTTATCAGGAACCTGAAAAACAGGATCGATGAACTTACTGAATCAATTCCGGGAGAGGTAACCACAGGGGGGTATGCCATCATAATGGCCGATTTTGCGAGGTCTATTATCAGGGGACAGGTATTGTCGCTGTTGTTTGCCTCCGGAACAGTGCTGGTGCTTCTTGCCATCATCTTCAGGTCACTTAAGGGAGGTCTTATAAGCATTGTCCCTCTTGTTGCCTCCATCTGTATAATGTTCGGGTTTATGGGATTTGCAGGCATTTCCCTTGATGCTGCCACAGCGCTTCTTTCTTCACTGATGATAGGAGTCGGAGTCGATTTTACCATACAGTATATATGGAGCTTTAAGCTTGAGCTTGAATCGGGACTGGAGTACAATGAAGCCATCAGGTCGGCCATGAAAACCATCGGGAGGAGCATAATAATAAATGCACTCGGTGTAATTTCGGGTTTCTCAGCACTTATGATCTCGGGGTTCGTATCAATAAGGTTTTTCGGCTACCTGGTCACTCTCTCGATATTCTCCTGCCTTTTCGGAGCCCTGGTTATTATTCCGGCCATCCTTGTAAGATACAGGCCTGGATTCGTGGAAATTAAAACAAAACATCTGAAACTTAAAGATCATGAAAAGAAAAATGATGTCGTTGGTGTTATTACTGCCGCTTTTGCAGGCGATATCCCAACAACCTGATGCCAACACCATACTTACCAGGAGTCGTGACCTGAGTATCACAGGCTCCATGAGCGCAACGATAAACCTCACAATCATTGAGAAAAACGGGTCCTCAAGGAACAGGACCATATCGATGACCAGCATGAGTAACGGGGATGACGTGGAAAAAAGGCTTATACGGTTCATCGAACCGGCTGATGTAAAGGGCACATCGATGCTTATAGTTGACAATAAAGCACTTGCTGATGAGATGTGGATCTATCTTCCGGCCTTAAAAAAAACCAGGAGAATCGTTACGTCAGAAAAAGGGAAGAGTTTTATGAGTTCCGAATTCTCAAACTACGACATGAGCTCACCTCCCGTTTTAGATTTCACCAGCAGGCATAGCGCAACCTCGGGATCAGACGGGCAATGGATAATTGAAAGCATTCCTGCCGGAGATGAGAAGGCTGATGAATACGGATTCTCGAAAAAACTAAGCTATATAGACCGGGAGGATTATCAGATAAGGAAAATGGAATTTTATAACTTTGAAAATAAGCTATTTAAGGTGATTGAGATTCTTAGCACCCATCCCCTTTCAGGGGGTAAATATATGGTTCAGAATATGACGGCCAGCAACCTGCTTACAGGAAGAAAGTCTGAGATCCTTTTCAGCAGGATCACTGAAGGAATAAAGGTGGATGATACATTTTTTACAGTTCAGAACCTTGAAAGACAATGATCCGGAAATTATTTCAACAACTGGTCAGGCCCATGGCTCTTCATTTTGTCTCCGTGTCTTTTCATAAATCCCTGCGGCTTTGCAGTAAGGGCAGCTAAAGTTTGTAAATTTGCTCCCTGGAAAGGATAATTAATGATAAGGCTCGAAGAAACTATCTGTGCTCCCGCCACCCCTCAGGGTGGAGCGATCTCGGTTATCAGAATAAGCGGTCAGAGGGCAATAGAAATCTGTAAGGAGGTTTTTTCCCCTGCCGACTCCCGGATTGACTTAGCGACCATGAAAGGCTACAGCATAGCTTACGGGGAGATAAGGGATGGTGAAGAACTGGTTGACGAAGTCCTTCTTAGCCTTTTCAGAAAGCCGCTTTCCTATACCGGCGAGGATATGGCAGAGATCTCTTGTCATGGATCCCCTTACATAACCATGAGAATCATGGGACTCCTTGTGCAGAAGGGTGCAGTGACGGCAAGGCCGGGAGAGTTTACAATGAGAGCTTTCCTTAATGGAAAGATGGACCTTTCGCAGGCAGAAGGAGTGGCCGATCTGATAGCGTCGGGATCCAAAGCTTCACACACGATAGCTCTTAATCAGATGAGAGGAGGCTTTTCTTCAGAGATATCTGCTTTAAGGGCTGAACTTCTGCATTTTGCATCGATGATTGAGCTCGAACTCGATTTCGGTGAAGAAGATGTTGAGTTTGCCGATACACGGCAACTGAGGAAGGTCGCAGTAAAGGTGAGGGATGTAGCCGTCAGGCTCTCCGAATCGTTCAGACTGGGTAATATTATAAAGAACGGCATTCCTGTTGCGATTACAGGGAAGCCAAATTCGGGAAAATCAACATTGCTGAATGCCCTTCTCAATGAGGAAAAAGCCATTGTTTCTGAGATTCCCGGAACGACCAGGGACAGTATAGAGGATACAATTGTCATTGAAGGACTGGTATTCAGATTCATTGATACTGCAGGATTAAGGGAAACCCCCGATTTCGTTGAAAACCTTGGGATTCAGAAAACACATGAGAAGATAAGACAGGCCTCAGTCATCCTTTTGGTTGATGAACCCGGGGAAGCATCGGAAATCATAAAGGAGCGTATTAAAAGGATAAGGACATTAATAAAAGATTCAGATAAGAAGCTTCTTGTAATTGTAAATAAGAAAGATAAGATCAGCGCCGAAGAAACCAGGAAGCTTGATGCATGTTTAAGGGAAGAGTCAGGCGGCTCTCTTATCTTTATTTCGGCAAAGGAAAAAACAGGGCTGGAGGAACTTAAAAGCTGTATACTAAGGCTCACCGGGGCAGACAGGATAAACCGGGAAGATGTTATAATTACCAATGCCAGGCATTTTGAGGCCCTGAATAATGTAGCCGGCAGCCTTGAGCGTGTCATCTCTGGGCTCGACACCGGTATCCCCGAGGATCTTATAGCCATGGACATACGTCAGGCCATTCATTACCTTGGTGAGATCACAGGAGAGATAACGACCGATGAGCTCCTCGGCAATATTTTCAAAAACTTTTGTATAGGCAAGTAAGATTCCATTTGCTTTCAGGTATCCTGATCTTTAAAAATGGCTGGAGAAATCTGATAATACGTTTATATTTTTATCAATCCGGATAAAAAAAGTTACTTTTTGATTTCGTTATTGTTTTTTTATTACGTTTGTGTCCTATAGATAACAAAAGACAGGTGAATAAAGCTTCGGCAAATATCCTTTTTAGCGTGGTCACTGTGGTGCTAGTGGGATTGTCGTGTATTCACCGCAGTTAAGGAATATTTATATACAGATATAAAAACCCTGCCGGTGAAAAACGGCGGGGTTTTTTGTTTTTATTACCTAATAGTCAAGAAAATGAAACACACAGGGGCGGAGATAATAATCCGCATGCTCGAGAAAAAGGGGATTGAAGTAATTGCAGGAATCCCCGGAAGCGCAAATCTTCCTTTATATAAAGTCCTGCACGACAGTAAGATAAAGCATGTACTTGCACGTCACGAACAGGGGGCCGGCTTCATTGCCCAGGGTATGGCGCGCAGTACAGGCAAGGCTGCAGTCTGTTTTGCCACATCAGGTCCCGGTGCCACCAACCTGCTTACCGCCATTGCCGATGCAAAACTCGACTCTGTACCTGTGGTTGCCTTTACCGGCCAGGTTGCCACGACAATGATAGGGACAGATGCTTTTCAGGAAATTGACACCTACGGGCTTACCATTCCTGTGACAAAACATAATTTTCTGGTCCGTTCGGCAAAAGATCTGCTTAAAGTAATCCCTGAAGCTTTCTGTATCGCCGAATCCGGCAGACCAGGTCCTGTTGTTATAGATGTCCCCCGCGATGTGCAGCTTCAGGAAGTTGAATTTGATGAATGGCCATGTTTCACAGAGAAGAAGGTTAGGGATAATATCGACAGGACCATTCTTAAGGAAATAGCCTGTGAGATAAACAATTCACTGAGACCTGCAATCCTTTTTGGTGCCGGAATAATTGAATCAGGGTCAGAAGAACTGCTGGCTGAGCTGGCTGAAAAGAACAATATTCCCGTGATATCAACCCTCCGCGGCCTGGGGGCCTTTGATCCCTCCCATCCGCTTTACCTTGGCATGGTGGGAATGCACGGAACAAAATATGCCAATCATATTACAGATCAGGCCGACCTTGTACTGGCTCTTGGCTTCAGGTTTGACGACCGGGCCACGGGCAAAGCATCCGGGTTCTGCAGGAATGCCAGGATAATTCAGGTTGATATAGACAAGACAGAAATTGGAAAGATAAAGGCAGTACACAGGCATGTAAATGCTGATCTGAATGCCTTCCTCAAAGCCGCCATCCCGTTGGTCAATACCGATCAGCGCAGGGACTGGATCGCCAGGGTAGCTGATATTAAAGACAGCATGCCTTATGTAAAGGCACCTCTCAACGGCGATATCTTTCATCCGCTGAGGATTATCGATGAAGTTGCCGCCAGTGTTCCGGAAGACACTATCATAACAACTGATGTTGGTCAGCATCAGATGTGGGTAGCTATGAAGTACCCTTTCAGAAGATCCAGGACTTTCCTTACATCCGGGGGACTTGGAACAATGGGTTTCGGAGTCCCGGCCGCAATTGGTGCAGCTCTTGCCTGGCCCGGCAGAAAAGTGGTTTGTTTTTCGGGAGATGGTTCATTTCTTATGAACATACAGGAGATGGCAACAATAGCTGAACAGAAACCCAACCTGGCTATACTTCTTTTCAACAATGGCTACCTTGGACTGGTAAGGCAGCAACAGGAACTTTTCTATGAAAAGAAATTCATTGCATCAGAATTTCAGGCAAGGCCCGATTACGCTTTGATTGCCAGTGGATTCGGTATAATATCCTTCGATCTTGAAAAGGAAAGCAATCCATTGGACACACTCCGGAATGCCCTGAAAGCTGAGGGACCGGTATTTGTGAATATACCGATTGATTTCTCTGAAAACGTCTTTCCCATGGTTCCTCCGGGGTCTGCAAACAGTATAATGATAGGCTAATCTTAACACACGAAACA
The DNA here is from genome assembly GCA_964494045.1 of uncultured Rikenellaceae bacterium. Lineage (GTDB taxonomy): Bacteria > Bacteroidota > Bacteroidia > Bacteroidales > VadinHA17 > LD21. The sequence continues at coordinate 18,019 of CAZBQM010000031.1, read as the reverse complement.
AATGAAACAGAAAAATCATACTGTCATCGAGCTGATAGTAAATAACCATCCAGGTGTGATGTCGCACATAACAGGCCTCTTCGCGAGGCGCGGATATAACCTCGAAGGCATTCTCTGCGGTGCCACAGGAGAAGGCTTAACAAGTGTAATGTACCTTCTGGTCGACCGGAATGAACAGTACCAGCAGGTTATCAGCCAGCTCGAAAAGCTGCACGATGTCATAGCCTTAAAGGAAAGAAATGAGTATGACCATAATGTCTTCTATAGAGTAAACAGCCTGCTTACCAGTAATAAATGACTTAAATACAGATAAATAAAAAGTCCGGACAACTTATGCCCGGACTTTATTCTATTCATGAATACATGTTTTTGAATACATCAGGGATGTACGTAGCCCGCTCTGTATTCCCTTTTCAGAAGTGCGGCAGCTTTTGGATTATCCGTGATGGCTTTATTACCGGCATCCCATTTCACAACCGAGTTGGTGTAATATGAGATCATTGCCAGCTGTACCGTGGCTGTTGACATAAAGGCGTCGGCCGGGGTACAGGCGATAAGGCTTTTATCCCTGTTCCTGACAGCATCAAGGAAGCTTTTGACGCTTCTTTCCTGAATATCAGGTGTCGGGAGTGACACTTCCTCTTTCTGGGCATTACGACCCATGGGATAGATGGTGTATTTCGACTCATCTGCAAAGATTGAGCCTTTGTCGCCGTAGAAGAAGATACCGTTATTGAACTCCCTGTTAACGTCACCATTGCCCCACATCCTGTGCTGCCATACAACAGGTGCCTTTTTAAAGGCCATGCTGGCAGTAAGGGTATCGGGTGTGGTAATCTTGTCTTTAAGGACGAAGTTGCCTCCAAAGGATTGGAATTCAATCGGCATGTCCTCATCCGTGATCTTCCTTATGACATCAATAAGGTGTATTCCCCAGTCGACAAGGTGTCCGTTGCCATATTCCTTTTCAAGACGCCAGGCATAATGTCCTATATTGGGCCTGTAGTCGAGTTTCGGAGCTGGTCCGCACCAAAGATCCCAGTCGAGGGTGGCAGGCGGGGCCTGGATAGTGTTATCCTGGACTCCCGGGTCGTAATGGATCTGGGCAGCGATCTGTTTGATCTCTCCTATCCTTCCTTCCTTAATTACTTCCTTAACCTTTCTGAAAGCCTGACTCTGGCGGCGCTGGAAACCAATCTGGACTATATTGCCAGCCTTTTCTGCAGCTTCGACCATTGCCTGTCCTTCGCGGATATCATATGCAAGCGGCTTTTCGCAATATACATCGAGTCCTTTTTTACAGACATCGATGAATATAAGCGCATGCCACTGGGGCGGTGCTCCGATAAAAACGGCATCAAGGCCCTTCATATCAAGCAGTTCCTTGTAGTACTTAAAGGTTTTTGGCCTGCTTCCCTGAAGTTTTTCTATTTCATCGGCCCTGGTATTCAGGTGATCCGAATCAACATCGCAGATACCTATTACTTCAACACCTCCGACCTTAAAGGCCGCATTGATATCAACCATTCCGTACCATCCGGCTCCAATAAGGCCAATCTTCAGTTTCCTGTCGGTCTGAAGAGATGGGATATAAAACGATGAAGCCAGTGCGGCTGAACCCATAGAAGTCATTTCAATGAATTTTCTTCTTTTCATATAAATCGGTTATTAGGTTTAAGTCAATTCCGGTCCTTTCGAAAGTCTCCGGCAGAATTTATAAAGCTATTGTACCATTCATAAGGTCAGATGGATCGGAGCTTGTTCCTATATAGACCTCATAATCCATATGTTCCAGTTCCATCTGTTCCTTAAGCGGGTTGTACCAACAGAGTTTTTCGACAGGACATGAGATGGTGACTTTCTTCACTTCACCGGGTTTAAGGCTTACCCTGCTGAAACCTGTAAGGGTCTTAACGGGTCTGTCGATGGCTGATTTTCTGAATCCTGTATATAACTGAACAACCTCGGTTCCTTCCATGTTACCCATGTTCCTGACCGAACAGCTGCCTGTGATTGTTTTGCCGTCAGTGCTGAACTCAGCACCATATAGCTGGAATGTTGTATAAGAAAGTCCGAAACCGTAGGGCAGATCAGGGCTGACATGCTCCTTGTCAAGTTTCCTGTAGCCGTGATAGTAATCATAGAACTGCGATTCCGTATCCCATTTGACCTGGGGAAGATCGCTTTCCTTTTCAGGAGTTACAAAAGGAAGCTTGCCGCTTGGGTTAACATCACCAAATAGGATTTCTGCAATGGCTGTACCGCCTTCCATTCCAGGATAGTAGGCCATCAGAACAGAGCTGACATAATCCTTCCAGTCGCTGAGCATGATCATGTTACCGCCGAACAGAACAACTGCAGTATTTTTATTTACCGGTCCCACAGCTTTGATGATACTGATATCCTCCTTATGCAGGCCCAGTGTCTCAACACGGTCGCCTCCGATCCTGTAGGATTTAGTACCTGATGTCTCAGATACGTACTCACCTTCATCACTAAAATCGTAACCTGCAACAACTACCACAGCGTCGGATGCAGCGGCAAGTGATTTAGCTTCTTCCATGTCAGAGCCTTCGTAGTATGTTATCTTTGCCTTAGGCATAAGGTTTTTCAGTCCCTCGAGAGGAGTAACAACATATGCCGGGTACACCTTACTTGAGCCGTTATCGCCAGTATTCTCAGTATTGGCAAGTCTCCCAAGCACAAGTATTTTCTTGACAGTCTTTTTGTTGAATGGCAATGAATTGTTTTTGTTCTGGAGGAGGGTTATGCCTTCCCTTGCTGACTGGAGTGCAAGCTGGATATGTTCGTTGCATCCGATTACTGACTCATCATAGTTCTGGTCGTAGGCATCCTCGAAAGCAAGAAGCGTTCTGATAATCCTTGTGGCCGCCTGATCGACTTTTTCCTCGGCTACGAAGCCATCTTTTACAGCTTTCACCAGTTTCTCACCGAAATACATGGTGTTGCACATCTCAATGTTCTGGCCCCCGTTTGCTGCTTCAACAGTATCGTTGATACCCCAGACAAAGTCGCTCATAATAAAACCATCAAAGTCCCATTCTTTTTTAAGCACCGTGTTAAGCAGATACTTGTGATGGCCGCACTTTGTACCCTGGAAAAGGTTGTATGAGCTCATGAATGAAGCGGCACCGGCATCAAGACAGTCCTTGAAATGAGGAAGAAATACTTCTCTCTCGGTCCTCTTGTCACAACTTACGCTCACTTTAAACCTTGATATCTCCATCTGGTTGAATGCAAAGTGTTTGATGCAGGCAACCACATTCTCGCCCTGAACGCCTCTTACCAGTGCTGAACCCATCTGGCCTATGTGGAAGGAATCTTCACCGTAGGTCTCCTGGCTTCTTCCCCATCCCGGGTTATACGGAAGGTTGATGCAAACTCCGGCAAACAGGTTACCTCCGAAAGCACGGACTTCCTTACCGATGGCATGTCCGATTTTTTCCTCCAGCCCGGTATTGAATGTTGCCCCTCTTAACATTGATACAGGATAGCATGTGCTCTTGCCTGTGCTGCAAACAACTCCGCGCGGACCGTCACAGAACTTCATGGCAGGAACGCCTTTTGACTCAATGCCGCCGGCGACATAAGGAACGCTGTTGTAATGATTTCCTGATCCTGCTGACAAGCCAGCCATCATCTCTTCAAGGGTGATGTTTCCTCCCATGAGGGATACTTTTTCTTCAAGTGTCAGTGATTTCACCAACTCTTCGGCCTTTTTTGTGTATTCAAGCCTTTTTGCCTTTGTGCATTTCATAACTACAGGATTTTGAATGGTTTTACCACTGGCCGAAACACTTCTTACCTCTCCAAGCGGAATATACATTGAAGAAGCCAGAGCTGCTGATCCCAGCGATGTGATCTCTAAAAATTTTCTTCTTTTCATTTATTTAATTTTAAATGGTTCCTTTCCATGATCTTAATACTCTCTCCCGAAGAACCGGAAGCTCATTCATTCCTCCACCTGGCATGCGGTTTAAAAAGTATTTGTTTATATAAGATGGGTTACAGCATTGACCTGCAATATAAAATGCGGGTAAACCCTCGGCCGCGATATCAAAGCTGATACTTAAATTTCCTGTAAAAAACATATCTGTATCTGTCAATGCTGAAAAAACTTTTAACGCGGACTCAACGAAATCATGATCTCCGGAAAGTTTTCCTGACAAACAAATATATGAATTTAAATAATCGGTAAGTACAACAAAGGACTTCAGAATTTGTCGGTCGGCAGGCAGTTTTGAAAAAGTAATATAGGGCATTTTATGTACTGAGTTATTGATTTTATTCATACTTTGGTGAGTATGACAGTCGAAGGACTGATCAGTGTAATCATGAAATCTGTAACCGGCAATTTGCCTGTAAGAATGCTGTTTATGTCAGACAAAAGGAATAACAAGGGTAAAATATTAATAACAATCCTGAGGATTGCCATTGGCTGGCATTTCCTGTATGAAGGAATATCCAAGCTTTTTATTGAAGACTGGTCGGCTTATTCATATCTGGCCAACACCAGCGGCTTCATGTCAGGTTTTTATCACTGGCTGGCTTCTTCTCCTGCTTTGATTAAGATTGTGGATGTCATGAACATATACGGTCTTATTCTGATAGGGCTTGCCCTTTTTGCAGGTGTCTTTATAAGGTTTGCTTCCCTTTTGGGATCGCTGCTCCTTGTATTGTACTATTTTGCCTATCCTCCCTTTGGTTCTTCGTTGTTTAACATCAGCGAGGGGCATCTTTTTATTGTCGACAGGCTTTTCATCGAATGTGCTGCCCTGTTACTGGTACTCTTCAGCAAAGACAGGGGTTATGGAATAGATTCTCTTGTGGCAATACTCAGGAGAAAAATAAAAAAGAATGAAGCTGATGAGATGACCGGCGACAATCATTCTGATTCTCGCAGGGAGCTTGTCAGGAACCTTGCTTCTCTCCCCCTGCTTGGTCTAATGAGCTGGTGGTCTTTTGACAGCCAGAAAAAGTACAGGATAGACGTGATGTCGGGGGCAACGGTACAGCTTAACCAGATTGCGCTTGGTGAACTTAAGGGGGAACTTCCCAGAGGCAGAATCGGCAGTCATGAGATAAGCAGGCTGGTAATGGGAGGCAACCTGATCGGAGGATCGGCTCATTCGCGTGATCTGATATATGTGCCATCTCTCTTCAAGGCATACAATACTGAAAAGAAGATATATGAAACCCTTATAATTGCTGAAAAGGCAGGAATTAACACCATCAACATAGGATTTCCGACCAATCCCCTTATGGACAAGTATAAGAAGGTTACAGGAAGCAGAATAAAGGTTATATCGCAGGTGGCTCCTGACATGGAAAAGGGTGATTTCTATGATCAGATAAACAGGGCGGCTGACTATGGGGCCGACATTCTTCAGATACAGGGGAACTGGTGCGACTGGCTCGTCCGCGACAACAGGATTGATGTCATCGGACTCATGCTTGAAAGGATAAGATCGATGGGATTTACAGCCGGTCTTGCAGCCCATACCATCGATTCACTTATTGCATGTGAAGGACAGGGGATTATACCTGACTACTATATGAAGACCATGCATCACGACCACTATTGGTCGGCACATCCCCGCGAATTCAGGGTTCCCTTTGAGATTGACGGGGAGAAATCACCCGACCACAACAGGTTTCATGACAATCTCTTCTGTCTTTTTCCTGAAAAGACAGTGGAGTTCGTGAACCGTACAAAGATCCCCGTCATGGGGTTTAAGGTTCTTGCTGCCGGAGCCATTGATCCGATTGATGGTTTTAAATGGGCTTTTGTCAATGGTGCCGATTTTATATGTGTCGGTATGTTTGATTTTCAGATTGTCAACGACGTCAATGTATGCATCGATACCCTGACCGGCCTTAAAGGCCGACAGCGCGGGTTTTTTGGTTAGTATTGACTGGAGTACTCAACCTCATCCTGACACGACCTTTGCATTTACCCCTCTGGCAGCCCAAAATTAATCGTGTCACACGTTAAATAATCCGGATTAAAAGAAGGATATTTGCATCCGTTTTTCAGTTCAGATGGCCCGCATAACAAACGCACATGAGTTAGGTAGTGAAAAGGTAGGCAAATTACTTATTACTTATTCTGTTCCTGCTATCATAGCTACAGCCGCAGCCTCACTTTATAACATCATCGACAGGGTGTTTATTGGTCAGGGTGTCGGCCCACTGGCAATTTCGGGACTTGCTCTTACCTATCCCCTGATGAATATTACTGCTGCCTTCGGATCCCTGGTGGGAGTCGGTGCCGGCACGATGGTGTCAATCAGGCTTGGCCGTTATGACAGGAAGGGTGCTACCATGTTCCTTGGAAATGCTGTCATGCTTAACCTGGTCCTGAGCGTCACGGTGACCGTCCTGACTCTTGTCTTCTTAAACCCCATTCTCTTTGCACTCGGGGCCAGTGAAGAGACAATACCATATGCAAGGGATTTTATGCAGGTTATCCTGGCCGGAAATATATTTAACCATCTGTACCTTGGTCTCAACAATATAATGAGGGCTTCAGGTTATCCGGGTAAAGCCATGATAACCACGCTAATGACCGTTGCCGTTAACCTTGTCCTGGCACCTTTGTTCATTTTTGTTTTCGGCTGGGGTATCAGGGGCGCTGCTTTTGCAACTGTGGTGGCACAGATAACAGGGACAGTGTGGGTACTGAACCATTTCATAAGGGCAAAAAGCTTTGTCCATTTTTTGCCCGGGTATTTCAAACTGAAAAAAGTGATAATCAGCGATATATTTTCGATTGGTATGTCGAATTTTATTATGCTTCTGACTGCCAGCATGGTAAATATGATCATGAACCTTAGTCTGAAAAAGTACGGAGGCGATTTTGCCATCGGGGCTTTCGGCATAATAATAAGTATCGCAAACCTGATAGTAATGATTGTATTGGGATTCAACCAGGGCATGCAGCCCATAGTTGGCTATAACTACGGTGCAGGCAGGATGCAAAGGGTGTTCCAGACATACAAATACACCATTGTTGCAGGTATATGCGTCACTACCACGGGCTTTCTTATGACCCATATATTCCCCGGGGCAATAGCCTCTGCCTTTACAAGAAGTAAAGAACTCACTGATCTTGCAGTCACCGGCATGAAACTTAATCTTATGGCATTTCCGATTGTAGGATTTCAGATAGTGACAACAACTTTTTTCCAGTCGATTGGGAAAGCGAAAATATCCATCTTCCTTTCTTTTTCACGGCAGGTTATCTTCCTTATTCCTGCCCTTCTTATTCTTCCTCATTTTCTTGGACTTAAGGGAGTGTGGCTGAGTACACCCTCAGCCGATATTACAGCCTCTGTAGTAACCTTTTTCATTCTGAGATGGCAGATGAAGAAACTTAACGACAGGGAGTCATAGAACAACTTCGCAGGCAGAAGTGACCCATGTTCGGTTATTATGAGCAACTGGTTTGCCCTGATACATCCTTCCCTTTTTATATTTACAATGGTTTATTAAAAAAAACACCTGCCCTGTGTAACCATTCATACCTTTGCAGGTATTAGGTATAGAAAGCAAAAGAATTTATTGTGGAAAATGCAAGCGATGAAATAATAATGCAAAGCGTCAGGGAGGGGAATCTTGCTGTCATGGCCTTCCTGTTCGAGAGATACCATCTGAAGGTTTATAACTACTTTCTTAAAATGGGACTTAAGAGTGATGTAAGTCAGGATCTGACCCAGAACCTTTTTTACAGAATGATAAAATACAGAAAGTCTTACGATGGAAGCAGCTTACGATCATGGATCTTCAGGATTGCCCGCAATCTCCATTACGATTACAGGAATCAGCAAGGCAGAAACGAAATGGTCATCACTTACACTGATAATTATGAGGTGGATAACCATGATGCACCTGAAGGTTTTATTGAAGAAGACTATGAAAGACTTGATTACTGTCTTTCAAGACTTAGCGGAGAACAAAGGGAAATAATAGTTCTCAGCAGGTTCCAGGGACTCAAATATGAAGAGATTTCCGCAATAACAAATCAGTCAGTCGCTGCAATCAAAGTAACAGCATACAGAGCGCTGAAAAGGCTCAGGATGATATATTTTCAAAAGGTTTAAATACATGCCATATGAATTGTGAAGAAGCACGGATTTCAATGATCGATTACCTCGATGATAACCTTGGTGAAGAGAAACAAAGAGAACTTGCCAGGCATCTTGAAGGTTGCAGGTCGTGCCTTGATGAGATAAGCGAGCTGCAGAAAATTTTCGGTATCATGTCGGAAAGTGAGATGCAAAAGCCTGATGAATCAATGAAGAATAATTTCTATGATTTTCTTAACGGGGAAATCAAAGCAGACAGAGACCCTGTGAAAAGTACCGAGAAAAACATAAAGAGAGAACCTTCGGTTTTCCTTAAAGTGATAAGAAGCTATAGGGTGGCAGCAGGAATAGCACTTTTTGTTACCGGTGTCCTGTCAGGTTTGCTTATAGGTTCTGCAGAAAGAAAGCCGGCCGGGGATAAAGACATAAATGAGATGCGCCAGGAAATAACAAACATTAAAAAAGTCGCCATGTTTTCTATGCTGAAGGATCAGTCAACCAGTTACCGTCTTCAGGCCGTAAATTATGCTGAGGAATTTGAAAGTCCTGACGATAATGTCATTGACGCACTTGTAAAGACCCTTAACAGTGACCAGAATGTCAATGTCAGAATGGCAGCAGCTTATGCACTTTCAAAATATGCCGACGACAAAGTCGTCAGAGATACTCTTGTAAATTCTCTTTTCCTGCAAAAGGAACCTTTGGTTCAGGTTACCCTGATAAACATCCTTGTTGAAAAAAGAGATAAAGATGCCATTATACCTATTCAGAAAATTATAGATGATTCAAACACCCTTAATGAAGTAAGGAGCATTGCTGAAGATGGGATAAAGGTTCTGCTTTAAGTAATCGAAAAAAAAGGATCCATATATAATATGCCGGGCAGATACCGGGTTTGTCCGGCAGGAGTTTAACAATTAAAAATTACTGTCATGAAAAGGAATATAATATGCTTTTTGATAATATCTCTTACTGCTTTAACAGCAGAGACTTATGCCCAGGAATATAAAGTTCCGGTGCAGAATACCACTGATGCAAAAATCAAGATTGCTGATTTTACAGGCAAATTGCTGGTCGAGGGATACAGCGGGAATGAGATCATTCTGATATCCGGGCAAGGTGAAATCAAAGTGCCTGAAATGGCAAAGGGTCTGACACGAGTCTACCCCGGAGGCACAGACAATACCGGATTAGGAGTCGAATTTGAGAAAGAAGGAAATGTCATGTCCTTTTATTGTCAGCTTCCCCTTTCAAGAATGGGAGACTACACAATTAAGGTACCCGATAATGCCACCATAGAAATAAAAAGCGGATGTGAAAGGAACAATCATGTAATTGTCAGAAACACAAAGAGCGAGATTGAGATACAGAACTGTCAGGATATCGAACTTGAAAATGTATCAGGGCCGCTTATCCTTGCAACCCTCAGCGGGAACATAAAGATCACATCAGCTGGAATATCTCCCGACAGGCCTTTTTCCGTAAATTCAATCAGCGGAGACATCGACATCACACTTCCGCAAAAAACCCAGGCAGATCTTGAGATTAAAACTATTTCGGGTGCTATTTATTCTGATTTTGACCTGTCATCACAGGGAAAAGAAATGAAACAATACGGGGGTAACAAAATTATCTACTCTTTAAACGGAGGTGGTAATAAATACAGTATTTCCTCAATAAGCGGAAACATCTTTCTGAGAAAGGGCAACTGAAACCCTTCAGGGAATCCTGATTTACTATAAAAACTATTTAATTATGAGGACTATATTTATTCTTTTAATGGGCTTGCTATACGTATTGCCGGCTAATGCCCAGATGATTGTGGAAAGAAAGTTCAACGTCACCGGAACAAAGACAGTGGAGATGAAACTCGCAATAGCAAATTCTATTGTTATCCAGACCTGGGACAAACCGGAAGTGTCATTCAGGGCTTCGGTCAACATTAATGATAACAGGGATAATGATATCTATCTCACTTCATTCAGCGAGGACAAGGACAAGATTGTTGCTGAAGCCGAATTAAACACAAATAATTATAAAGGAAACAGAGAAATTTATTCTGAGACGCAGATCATCTGGGAGGTATTTATCCCTGAGAATACTGTGTTTTCAGTGGAAACAATAAATGGCAACGTAACCATAACGGGAGAAACAAACAAGATGAATGTCAAATCAATAAGCGGATTCATCGATCTGTCTCTTTCGCCCGGGAAGGCAGCAGATATTCATTTTTCGACTATATCAGGGTCAATCTATTCAGATTTCAGTCTTAAGTTGTCAGGGTCAAGAACCGGGATACCGGCAATAATAAATGAGAGCATTAATGATGGAGGTCCGCTTATCAGACTCGAAACAATCAGCGGAGATATATTTTTCAGAAAGGCAGTCTGAGAGTCTTTTTTCTAAGATTACATATTTCTATCGTTAGTTTCATATTATAATGCAGCATTTCTCTCATTCCTGCGTCTTTATTAACATAATTAGTCAAAAAAATATATAATAATGAGATACGGCAGTATTAAGGCCTTCACAGTATGTCTGTTGATGATTCTATCCACGGTTTCCCTGTTTTCCCAGACACCTTCCACAAAAAAAACCTATACTACTTCGGTTGCCATGCTTGCTCCTGTCATCGACGGAGTTGATAATGATGAATGCTGGAACAGCGTCGGATGGGGAAGCGATTTTATCCAGACAGATCCGCAGGAGAATACAGCTCCTTCGCAGAAAACAGAATTCAAGATCCTTTATGATGATAATAACCTTTATGTTTTTATCAGAGCTTATGATGATGAACCGGATAAAATAAGCAGGATCATCTCCAGGAGGGATAACTTTACAGGTGACAGGGTCTCAGTGATTATCGACAGTTACTTTGATAAACAGACTGCCTTTGCCTTTACAGCAATGGCATCTGGTTCGAAGGGTGATGAGGCTGTGACTAATGATGGTAATTACTGGGACTCAGACTGGAACCCTGTATGGTATCTGGCCACATCAAGCGATGATAAAGGCTGGAATGCCGAAATGAGGATTCCGCTCAGTCAGCTCCGGTTCGGTAAAAAGGAACTACAGGTATGGGGTTTGCAGGTCAGCAGGCGTATCTATCGTCTTGAAGAAAGTTCATCGTGGCAGTTTATTCCCAAGGGGTCGCCGGGCACAATACATCTTTATGGAGAACTTTCCGGGATTAATAATTTAAAGCCTGTAAGGAATGTCGAATTATTACCATATGCCATAGCCAGGGTTGAACGCTTTGAAAAAGACGCTGAGAATCCCTTCCTTGACGGTAAAGATTCAGAAATTTCAGCAGGGCTTGACGGGAAGATCGGAGTAACCAACGACCTTACTGTCGATTTTACAATTAATCCTGATTTCGGCCAGGTTGAAGCTGATCCTTCCGAGGTCAACATTACTGCATTTGAGACATATTTTTCAGAACAGAGGCCTTTCTTTATTGAAGGTAAGAATATTTATGAGTTTGAACCAACCCAGACCATAACAATCAGTCAGTTTGGAGCCGATAACCTGTTCTATTCACGGCGTATCGGGCGTCCTCCCCATTATTATCCGTCTTTGTTGCCCGGGGAATATGCCGATATTCCTGAGGCTACAACAATCCTGGGATCTGCAAAACTATCGGGCAAAACAAAAAATGGTCTTGCAATCGGCATTCTGGAAAGTGTCACCTCGGAAGAAAAGGCTATAATAGATGCCGGTCACAGGAGAAAGGAAAGTGTTGAACCCCTTACAAATTACCTGGTAGCCAGGCTGCAAAAAGACTTTAATAAGGGAGAAACAGTGGTCGGAGGAATACTCACAGCGGTTAACCGTGATATCAACAATCCCGCACTTGATTTTCTGCCAGCCTCTTCCTATACAGGGGGCCTGAATTTCCAGCATAACTGGAAAGAAAGAACATGGTACGTGGCCGGAAATGCAGAATTCAGCAAAATCAACGGAACAGAAAACTCAATTATCAACCTGCAGAGATCGTCGGCAAGGTATTACCAGCGTCCTGATGCCAGTCATCTGAATGTCGATTCAAGCCTTACATCACTATCAGGACTGGGCGGAACCATTAAACTGGGAAGAGGAAGTCAGAAAAGGCTGCAGTTTGAAACAAGCCTTACACTCAGATCACCAGGACTGGAATTCAATGACATAGGTTATATGAGGTATTCTGACCTTATACATCATGCAACCTGGGTAGCTTATTACATCCGCAATCCATTCGGTATATTCAATAACTTCTACCTTAACACCAATTACTGGTTTTACATGGATTTTTCCGGAAAGCTTCTTTCCTTCCACACCAATGTTAACTTTAATTCGCAGTTTAAAAACAAATGGAGAATTAACGGTTCATTCAACCGTACAGGTGAAAACACCTCGACATCATTGCTCAGGGGAGGACCGTCAATGCTGGTTCCGGGAGAGACAGGACTGAATTTCAATTTAAATACCAATCAGTCTAAAAAGGTAGTTTTCAATGCCGGAAGTTACCTGGGTTACGGAGACAAAAAGTATTACAGGGATTATGAGTATTGGGGAGGAGTAAATTTCAAGCCTCTTAATTCTCTTTCGATAACCCTTTCTCCCTCCTATTCACTGCTGAAAAGCAAACTGCAGTATGTATCAACTGCCGGTATGGATAATGAATCCAGGTACCTTTTCGGCGAACTGAATATGAAAACGTTGAGCTTTACCTTCAGGGTCAACTATACTATCAATCCTGAGCTTTCTGTCGAATATTATGGTCAGCCTTTCGTTTCAGCGGGCAAATACAAGGGGATAAAAATGATTACGGATCCACATGCCGATGTCTTTTCAGGCAGGTACAGAACTTTCAGCCCGTCTGAAATAAGCCTCGACGGCCAGTACAATATTTACAGGATTGATGAGGACCATGATGGATTTTCAGATTATTCGGTTGCGAATCCTGATTTCAATTTCAGTCAGTTCCGGTCCAATCTGGTTGTACGATGGGAATATATGCCGGGATCAACCATATATCTGGTCTGGTCGCAGGGCAGGACAAGCTCGGATATTAACGGTAATTTCAGATACGGGACCGACATGAAGGACTTATTCAATATAGTTCCACAGAATGTTCTGCTTCTTAAGTTCTCCTATCTTTTTTCGCTTTGAGCCGTTAATAAAGCATACTAAATTCCGACCGGTCCGCTTATATTGAATCGAGGTAATAAGCCAAAGACATTCAGCAAATTATAACTATCCCAAAACACAGAAACAGGATCAGCCACAGAATTATTTTAAAGGTGTCGAAGTCGTAATTATTATCTTCCATAAAGCCAGAAAATCATGGTTTCAACACCTGCAAAAATACATGTATTCATTTTAATTACATCTGTGGTTCCTCCTGTTTCTGGCTGTTTTTTTACTTAAGGTCTTCACTGTCGCCGGAACTGTTTTTCAGAGTTTCTTTATGGATGTTTATGACTGCCCGGCCCGAAGGGTCGGCATTGTTCCGGAATGATGAATCCCACGCCAGTGCTTCTGCCGTACTGCAAGCAATTGAAGGTACAGAAGGCACACAGGCTGCAGCCGCGTCAGAAGGGAAATGCTCGAAGAAGATCATCCTGTAGAGATATTCCTCCTTCGACAATGGAGTATTGACAGGAAACCTGTATGCGGCGTTTGTCATCTGGTGATCGGTAACCTTATTTGCAGCAATGCTTTTAAGGGTGTCTATCCAGTTGTATCCGACACCATCTGAAAACTGCTCTTTCTGGCGCCATACAACCGACGAGGGAAGATAATCCTCAAAGGCTTTTCTGAGTATCCATTTTTCGATCCGGCCGGGAGCCACCATCTTGTCTGCAGGGTTCAGCCGCATTGCAACATCCATGAATTCCTTATCAAGAAAGGGAACACGTCCTTCAACGCCCCAGGCTGCCAGCGACTTGTTGGCTCTCAGACAGTCGTAGAGATGAAGCTTGTTAATCTTTCTTATTGTTTCGTCGTGAAACGATTTAGGGTCGGGAGCCTTATGGAAATACAGATAACCGCCAAAGATCTCGTCAGATCCTTCACCTGTAAGAACCATCTTGACTCCCATCGACTTGATGACCCTGGCAAGCAGATACATGGGGGTTGAAGCCCTTACCGTGGTGACGTCATATGTTTCAATATGGTAAATCACATCCCTTATGGCATCAAGTCCCTCTTCGACAGTAAAATACACCTCATGATGAATGGTGCCGATATGATCTGCGACCTTTCTGGCAGCCTCAAGGTCGGGCGATCCCTTCAGACCCACAGCAAAGGAATGAAGCTGGGGCCACCATGCATCCTGTTTATCTCCTGATTCAATACGTTTCGGTGCAAATCTCCTGGCTATGGCCGATATAATTGATGAATCAAGTCCCCCCGATAGCAAAACCCCGTAAGGTACATCCGACATGAGCTGCCTGTGAACAGCATCCTCAAGTGCTTTGCGCAGTTCATCAATCGAAGAACTGTTGCCTGCGACTGCACTGTAGTCCATCCACTCCCGTTTGTACCACTTCTTCATCACTCCTTCCCTGCTGTCGAAGTAATGACCGGGAAGAAACTCAGTGATCTGGCTGCAGACACCTTCAAGCGCTTTAAGTTCGGAGGCGATGAAGAAGTTGCCGGATTTATCCCTGCCTGTATAAAGCGGATTTATTCCTATGTGATCGCGGGCAATAAAAAACGATTTATTTTCAATGTCATAAATAGCAAAGGCAAATATGCCATTAAGATCTTCAAGAAAGTCAGGACCTTTATCACGGTAAAGAGGTAACAGCACCTCACAGTCCGAATTGGTTGTGAACTCCCATTTACCCTCATAGCGTTTCCTTATCTCCTGATGATTGTATATCTCTCCGTTGATTGCCAGAACCAGTTTGCCGTCGCTGCTTACAAAAGGTTGTTTTCCCGACTGGGGATCAACAATGGCAAGCCTCTCATGAGCCAGTATGGCGTCGGGGCAACAAAAGATCCCGGACCAGTCAGGACCCCTGTGCCTCACCTTCCCCGACATTTTCAGTATCACCGGCCTGAGCTCCCTGTAATCGACCTTCAGATCAAAAACTCCTGTAATTCCACACATACATCAGTATTTTTTCGTTTATATTCTTCATTGAATAAGCTTCCTGTCGTGCAAGTTTTTTTCCTTAAGTAAATCTATCGGAAAAACAATGCAAAAATAATAAATATTCATAATATAAGATATGTATAATAATAATATTAATTTATATGCCATTTATAATATATATATATAATATAAAAGCTGTATTTAATTAAATATATTAAATCAGGAAATATTTAATAATATCAGAGTGTACTGATACAGTGCAGTGGAATGCAGCAGTTAATAAGGAATGACAATAAAATACTTTTGTTAAGGGGAGGGAATAGTCAGGTTTGCCGTGACAGTAAGCTGCCTGTTGTCGGCAAAGAGAAATTACCAGGGAAACCCGTTGACAGTGCCGGACGTGTGTCCGGTTCATCCTATTTACACCATGTTATGAATGCGAAGACCCATATTGTATCCATCCATCAAGTGCCTTCGCACCGGAATAACCACGACTAACAAAATGGTATAGAATAAGTTCGGGACCGTTTGGGATTGTTTGGATCAGAAATTGATATCATAGTTCAATGATATCAGGTGAAGATCCCTGACTTTAGGCAGAAAGTCGCGTTGAAACATGTATTCGGTTCCTATGGATTGCTTTTTAGTGATGTTATACTCGATACCTGCTCCTATCCTGCTCTTGTCGGTGGTTCTTTCAGGATCCCTGAAGACCGGACAAAAAAGTTCGCCATAGACATATGGATTGAACTTAAAGGAGGGAATGTCATATTCTGCTTTCAATTTTATCCTGATATGTGAATCCGGAACCTTATCATTCTCGTCCTCAAAATAAGTCCTGTATCTTTCCTGGAATCTCAGCCTGAGAGAAAAAGCGAAATCGCCAGGGTTTAAAGATCCTTTCAGGTCAACGAACCATTTATGCCTGATATGGTACGAATCGTCATCCTCGAGATCTTCACTTATCCTGTACGAAGCTCCTGCGGAAAGGAAACCGGTTAGTTTATACTGCAACCCGGCCTCAAGGTATCCCTCATCGACCGAAGATGCATTATCGAAGGTTCTAAGGCAGGTAGAAAGGTCAAGCTCAAGTTTTTTGGTGAATTTATGTTCAGCGGATATATTGTACCAGATACCAAAGTCCTTTTTCTGGGAATACAGGTTGGTAACAAAAACGGAAAGAACTAATATGACGGTTAGTTTTTTAATCTTCATCATCATCATTATTTGTTGTAAGGGTCCTGTTGCCGGCAATCGCCTCATTTCCGGAAGTATAGTAAAAGATGGTCAACTCGCATGTGTCTTTCAGAAAATCTATCTTGCCGGTCTCGATACGGTTTATATTCCTGATACCGGTTCTTTGAACAAGGTCTTCAGTAAGTTCCTTATATTGTTCCGGTTTTATAAGGTCTATTTTTTCATAGATAATCACTTTTGATGATTCATGTCTTAACAGCCAGAGTTTTTCGAGACCCCATGTTATGAAGATTATTGCCACATTGGCAAAAGCCACGGCAAGGGTGTTGTTTCTGAAATCAGTAAGGGAATTGATAACAGAGATTCCTATTACAATGAAGAGGTAGGTCATCTCCTTGATTGGGATGGTGTCGGTTCTGTACCTGAGTATCCCGAAAATTGCAAATAGCCCCAGGGCAAATCCAAGCTGAAGTGAAACATTTTCAAGAAGATAGCAAAGGAAGAATACTATTGTTGAAATCAGGATATAGGTAAACAGATAATCTTTCCTCCTGGTTGTAGAGTAATACAGCCAGCGGACAAGTATCATTATCACTGTTATATTTACGGCAAACCGGAGTATAAGGTAAATAAAGGCATTATAGTCAGGCGCAATCAGGGCACTGCTTCCAGCCCCGTGCAACATTGTCAGATTCATCTTTGATCCTGTTGATTAGTAGTACTTTTCTTTTAAGAAGGTTCCCTTTTGGAGGGTTAAACAGATAATGGCATCCCATACAGTATTTACTGAATCCCGAAGGCCTAATCCCAAACATCTTTGCTTTTTCTGCAAACAGAGATGGCCCGGAGCTCATCTCTTTTTTCAGTTCTGCCACAGCCAGAAAGGGAAATCCGGTTCTGCTTTGATTATCAGACATCTCCAGATTATAATCAAAAGTAATGCGTTCGCCGCTGGTAATATTGACGATGGTGGCTCTTGAAAAAACAGTAGACAGAACAGGCTTCAGAATTCCCGGATCAACATCAGCATTGGTATGGATGAATGAACAAGCCCTTTCATCAAATTCATTATATTCTGAGGGATAAGCAATTCGTTTTTTCTCTGTTCTGTTCTTTTTGTTTTTTTTCTTTATCTCAAGGTATGAAATGCCGGTAGACTGGTAGGTCCTTTCCCTTATCTTGAACCTCTCCCCTTTCCCCCGCATATGCTGATGATAAAACGACAGGTCGGGAGTGTCGAAATAAGTTGTCAGATATGGAAAGATTCTCAGGTTATCAATCTGCATTATAAGGTAATTGTCAGAGATTGCAGACAGCAGCCCTGGAAGCAGTTCTATGGGGAAAAGATATTTCCTGTCAATCCTGTTCATAAGACGAACCTTGTTCATCTTTTCCAGTGATATTGGCTGGAAGGAATCAAGGACCTGAAGAATATTACTCTCATCCATATCAGCACTCATTCAGTCCAAGGTTCAGTTTCAGCTCTTTTCCGGGTTCTATTGAATTCATGACTACAAGAGCTGCGCCCAGAGCAGTGGCGTTGTGTATTTCAGAGGTATAAACTTTTTTTGAAGGGAATGCTTCAGATACCAGGAAATTGAACAAATGGTTCTTTGAGAAGCCACCTGTT
>CAZBQM010000030.1:10323-29248 GCA_964494045.1 uncultured Rikenellaceae bacterium | reverse complement strand
CAATATGCTTTTTGTTCCACGATCCGTCTGCAATGACCGAGCCAGTATCATTCACTCCGGCAAAGGAAAAGTCCTCCTTCTCAGCTATCCCGAGTACCTCAGCCCCGTCGGCAGCCGTCAGAAACTCTCCTTTTTCGTTGAGAAGTTTCAAGGCATTCCACTGCGCCGGATTATGACTGGCGGTAACAATGACTCCGCCATCGGAGCCTGTTCCGGTAACAGCCATCTCTACAGTAGGGGTTGTTGCCAGACCCACGTCGATAATGTCAATCCCAAGTCCGCTCAGCGTCAGATTGACCAGTCCGCTGACCATACCACCCGATTTGCGGGCATCACGGCCGGTGACCACCCTGACCTTCTTGCCTGTATTTCTCTTTTTCAGCCATGTGCCGAAGGCAGCTGAAAACCTGACTATGTCAACCGGGGTCAGTGATTCGCCCGGCCTTCCACCTATTGTTCCCCGGATTCCTGAAATTGATTTGATTAGTGTCATACCACCTTTGTTTAACTGTTGCAAAGGTGCAAAATTATCATCAAATCATTATATTGGCAAATAATTGTACCTTTGCAGCCTGATAAAAACATATATGGTATTCAGTAAGGGTAAAGAAAACAGGGAACCTGGAAATAAAAAACCGGTCAGAAAAAGCCCAGTAAAAATCCAGGAAGCCGTCAGGCTCAACCGTTTCATTGCCAACTGCGGTATATGCTCCAGGCGTGAGGCGGATGACCTAATCCGCAACGGATTGATAAGCGTCAATGGGAAGATTGTGACCGAAATGGGGCTGAAGATTACCTCAAAAGACGACATCCGTTATAAAAACAGAAGACTTTCGGCTGAAAAGAAAGTCTATATCCTTATGAACAAACCTAAAGGTTATGTCACCACAGTCGAGGATCCCCATGCTGACCATACTGTTCTTGAAATAATAGGAGATGAATGTCCCGAAAGAGTATATCCGGTGGGAAGACTCGACAAATCGACCACAGGAGTACTACTGCTTACCAATGACGGGGATCTTACAGGGAAGCTCACCCATCCGCGCTACGAAAAGAAAAAGATCTACCAGGTGACCCTCGACAAACAGGTCCTGAAGAACGACCTTTTCAGGCTCACCGAAGGGGTGGAACTCGACGACGGTCTGGTAGCTGCAGACTCTGTAGCATACGCAGATTCAGAAGACAAGACACAGATAGGTATTGAACTCCATTCAGGTAAGAACAGGGTTATCCGCCGTATGTTCGAGACTCTTGGTTACAAGGTAAAAAAACTCGACAGGGTGTATTTTGCAGGTCTCACAAAGAAAAACCTTCCCAGGGGAAAATGGAGATATCTTTCAGACAAAGAGATCGTTATGCTTAAAAGAGGAATATTTTAATGGCCGAAAAACCACACAGATCAGGTTTTGTTAATATAATCGGTAATCCGAATGTCGGCAAATCGACCATGATGAATGCCCTTGTCGGGGAAAGGTTGTCGATCATAACCTCAAAGGCACAGACGACAAGGCACAGGATAATGGGCATTGTAAACGGTGATGATTTCCAGATTGTATATTCAGATACACCAGGGATAATCACTCCAAAATACAAGCTCCAGGAGTCGATGATGAGTTTTGTTGACGTGGCTCTTACTGATGCTGATGTTCTTATATATGTCACCGACGTCACTGAGAATGATGAGGCGGCCAGTGACTACATCGGGAAGATAAAGACATCAGGGATTCCGGTTCTTGTTGTAATCAATAAGGTTGACCTGTCAAACCAGGCAAAGCTCAATGATATTGCCGGCAGATGGGAAAAAGAATTCCCCGGATCACCTGTTATACCCATATCGGCCCTTCTCGGCTTCAACCTTGACACCCTCCTTAATGCCATTCTCAGCAAGCTTCCTGAAGGCCCGCCATATTTTCCGAAGGATCAGCTCACAGATAAATATGAACGATTCTTTGCTTCGGAGATAATAAGGGAGAAGATACTGCTTAACTACCAGAAAGAGATACCTTACTCTGTCGAGACTGAGATAGAAAGTTTCACCGAAGAACCAAACCTTTACAGTATCAGGGCCGTTGTACATGTGGCAAGGGAAAGCCAGAAAGGCATTGTAATCGGACATAAGGGATCAAAACTGAAAAAAGTTGGGACCGAGGCAAGAAAGGATATGGAAGACTTCTTCGGAAGAAAAGTGTTCCTGGAACTCTATGTCAGGGTTAGCAAAGACTGGAGGGAGAAACCCATGATGCTTAAGAGATTCGGTTACAGGTAAAAAAGATTTTAATGAGCAGGATAGTAGCTATAGTAGGAAGACCAAATGTAGGTAAATCGACCCTCTTCAACAGGCTTACCGAAACAAGGCAGGCCATCGTTGATGAAACCAGCGGGGTAACACGCGACCGTAATTACGGAAGGTCGACCTGGAACGGTATCGACTTTTCAGTGATCGATACCGGTGGTTACGTTGAACGATCGGAAGATATCTTTGAGGGAGAGATAAACAAACAGGTTCTCCTTGCCATCGAGGAGTCTGATGTCATCCTTTTCCTTGTTGACGTAACAATAGGCGTTCACGACCTTGATAAATCTGTCGCCTCTCTCCTCAGAAGGACCGACAGAAAAGTGATCCTGGTTGTAAATAAAGTCGACAATAATGAAAGGATCGCCGAAGCTGCCGAGTTCTACAGCCTCGGTTTCGGGGACTATTTCACAATAAGTTCAATAAACGGCAGCGGGACAGGAGAACTGCTCGATGCCGTAGCTTCCAGCTTTGCAGGCCTGTCGGATGAGGAGACTCCGGAATTACCAAGGGTCGCCATCGTCGGAAGACCCAATGTGGGTAAGTCATCACTGGTAAATGCACTGCTCGGCGAGGAAAGAAATATCGTCACCCCACTGGCGGGGACAACCCGCGATTCAATATATACAAGGTATAACAAGTTCAACCGCGATTTCTTTCTTGTCGATACCGCCGGTCTTAGAAAAAAGGGGAAGGTCTCGGAGGATATTGAGTTCTATTCGGTAATGAGGGCGGTCAGGACTATAGAGAATTCAGATATATGCCTTCTGCTCATTGACGCAACAAGAGGTATTGAGGCCCAGGACATGAGTATCATCTCCCTGATTCAGAAAAACAATAAAGGGATGATAATACTTGTAAACAAATGGGACCTGATAGAGAAGGAGAATCAGACCTCCCTCATCTTTGAGAAGGAGATCAGGAACAGGACCTCACCCTTTACTGACTACGACATATTGTTTATCTCGGCGACCAATAAACAAAGAATACATAAGATCCTGGATCTGATCGAAAAGGTAAATGAAAACAGGATGAGGAAGATCTCAACATCACAGCTTAACGAAGTGATGCTCGGGATTATTAATAACAACCCGCCTCCGGCTGCAAAGGGAAAACATATTAAGATAAAATATGTCACGCAATTACCATCAGGCACCCCGACCTTTGCCTTTTTCTGCAACCTGCCGCAATACATAAAGGATCCCTATAAAAGATTTATTGAGAACAGGCTAAGGGAGAATTTTAGTTTTACAGGAGTCCCCGTAAGGATCTTTTTCAGAAAAAAATAAAGTAAATTGGTGTGATTTTTGTTAAAAGGAATAGCAGTTTATGAAACCTATGCGACTTGCAGTTCCGCTGATATTGTTCACAGTCCTCATCATGTCGTGCAGGAAGATAGAAAAGCTTCCTCCTGAACCATCTATAGGGTTCACAAGCTTTTCGGTTTTCGACACTACAGATATCCTTGGGAATGCGGCCAAAGCGGGTAGACTGAAGTTTAATTTTGAGGACGGTGACGGCGACCTTGGCCTTCCCCTTCCGGCTGACGATCTTTCAATGGACACAATCAATCTCTTCTTTTCTCTTTTCAGGAAAATTGACGGGGTGATGACTCCTGTCGCTGAAAATGACCCGCTCAAACCAACAGGTTACAGGATACCATACATGGAAAGAGAAGGACAAAATAAAATCCTCAAAGGCACCATCACTGTTACCTTTCTTTATTTCAGCTGGTCTCCGGCTGATATTCTGAGGTACGACTTCTATATAAAAGACAGGGCCGGGAATGAAAGCAACACAGCATCAACACCCGAGATCGATATTTCAGCAAACAACATTTACCGCTGACACTATCAGACCCTTACACCCATAAAGATTATATCGTCGACCTGGTCATAATCTCCCTTCCACTCGTGGTAGAAACGGTTTACTGTTTCTCCCTGCTCGTCCATCGATAGTGTTGATATCTCTTCAATAAGTTCCTTAAGCCTGGCAATCTTCATCTTTTTACCGTCTTCCCCGCCAAACTGATCGGGTAACCCATCAGAGAAAAGATAGATGGTATCCCCTTCATTAAGGTAATATTCCTGATCGTCAAAAAACTTCTCGTTCACCGATTCGCCTCCGACTGACGATCTGTTGCCCTTGATATACAGGACCTCCCCGTCAACCACAAGGATAACGGGTCGCATGGCTGATGCAAAACGTACATACCTGTTGTTTTTTGAGAACTCACATACTACCACATCCATGCCGTCGTTTGAAACTCCCAGTTCGTGATTCTGATTCAGAGTAGAAAAGATCTGTTTATCAAGCTTGGTAAGTATCTCTGATGGCTTTGAGATACGCTGTCTCGAAACGATATCCCTCAGGAGGGTCGAACCTATCACCGACATGAAGGCCCCCGGTACTCCATGGCCGGTTGAGTCGGCACATACAAGGATGAACTTTCCGTCATCAATTTCATCAAACCAGTAGAAATCACCGCTCACAATATCCCTGGGGTAAAATGTAATAAAAGCCCCATTGAAATACGACCTGAGCCTGTTGATATCAGGAAGTATACTCGACTGGATCCTCCGGGCATAATTGATGCTGTCGGTGATCTCCATGTTCTGAAGCTCTATCTCACTCTTCTGTTTCATTACTACCTTTGTCCTGGCTTCTAGCTCCTGTTCCAGGTAGACCTGAATTTTCTTCTGCGCCTTCTCTCTTTGCCGGACAATAAAAATAAAAATCCCTGTTAAGGCAAAGATGGCTGAAAGTACAAACCACCAGCTTCTCCAGAACGGTTTCCTGATCACAATGTCAAAGGTGAGAGGATCTACGTCTGTAAGTCCATCGTCATTCACAGATATCAGATTAAACCTGTATCGGCCGTCCCTGAGGTTGTATGATACTTCCCTCCCTGTCGACAACTCACTCCAGTCGGCATCAAAGTTTTCCATCATTGTGCTGTAGAAGACTTTCTCAGGATTGCTGAAGTTAATCCCGACGAAGCTGATCCTGACCGAGTAGTTCTTTTTGTAAGGAAGGACTATCTCAGACTGGTAAGGATACTCAACATTATTTATGGTAATTGAGTTGATATTGTTGAAAGGAGGCACATTACTCCTGTTTTCCCTCGTCCTGTCGTAAACTATGAGCCCCCTGGTTGTCCCGATAAATACCCTTCCGTCAGATGATTCGTAGAAGCAATCCGGATTACAGTCCCCTCCCCGTGCAAAACCGGTATCATAAACCCTTATCAGGCCGGATTCGGGATCGAAGACAGAGAAACCTTTTGAATGGCCTATCCAGATACTGCCGGTGGAGTCGGCAAAGATGCTGTAGCAGTAGTTCGACATCAGTCCGCCGGCAGTAGAAAGTGATATAACAGTATCAGCACTGATCCTGAATACTCCGTTTCCTGATGTTGCTGCCCACACGTCATTATCCCTGTCGACCATCACGGCAAGAATCTTGTTCAGCATATTACCGGCTATAACCTGGTCACCCGCGATGATGCCTGCAACGGGATCGACGCGGTAAAGCCTTTCACTCTCACAGGCTACATAAACACTTCCGTCACCTGCCGGTGTGATCTGGTTTATATAATTATGCGGCAGCCCTTTGTTTATGTTGTAGTTCGATCTCAGGCTACCGGTATTCCGGTCGAGTAAAAGAAGTCCGTTAAGTGATGCCAGCCATATATTATCCCTGTCGACCTCAACATGAAGAATATTATTCTCACCTGAGTCTCCCGACACGAAAATCCGGCTGACCCTGCCCCTGGAGTCCATCCTGAAAAGTCCCGATCCCCTGGTAGCAAACCATATATTATTCTCTTCATCAATGAAATAAGAACTTATCTCGCTGCCTCGTGTATACCCCGACAGATCTTTGAAAGTGCCTTCCGGATTGGAAAGGGGGTCAAAAAGATAGTATCCCGATGGTGTTCCCAGAAAGAAATCATCATTGAATGAATTCACATAAAGTATGTTCTCGGGAAAGGTTCCATTGCCCGGAAGATAGAAGCTGAAAGCGTCGGAGCCAAGTAACGATAAACCCTGGCCGTTAAAGCCTATCCATATGTTATTTCCTGAATCCTGGTACATACAGGATACATTGTTGCCCGGAAGTCCCGATGTTTCATCGATAACACCTTCGGAATCCTGCGATATCCTTACGACTCCCGATTCTGCCGTACCTACCCATAAGCTTCCTGTCTGGTCAGCAAGCACAGAGTTTACGGATGAGTATCCGAGTATGGGATCCTTCCCCTGGCGTGTCAGTACATGGTTGCTGCCATTAAGTTTAAGATTGAAAAGCCCGTTCCCATCTGTACCGACAAGAAACTCATTATCCCCGGTTTTTGGGGTAATTGATAATATTCTTGCATAGTCAAAGCCTTCAACCATAATGTTTGCATTCAGCTTCCCTCCTGCTGGTTCACATATCATAATGTTCTCCATAGTGCCTATCAGCAATCTGCCGTCTGCTGAAAAACAGGCTGCTGACATCAGGGGATCTCCATCAACGGTGTATTCTGTTATCAGGGTGGGTTTCTCCGGATCAAGGCTCAGAACAGGCTTGTTCTGAGGAATAATCCAGATAAGGCCATCGTTCCCCGAAATTATTGAAGCTATTCCTGAACTGTTTGTTACAGGAACCTGAACAAGGATGCCGCCGGAAATGTAATATACAGATCCGTCGTTGCTTCCGAACCAGAGTGTTCCATTGCTATCCTTTGCAGAGCAGGTAATATACCTGTTTTCGTCCGAATCGGGAAAGGGTATCTCATGGAATACAAAGCCGTCAAACTTTACAAGACCTGACCCCGTTCCAAACCACATAAAGCCCCTGTCATCCTGGATCATCGAATAGATGGCCGTACTCGGCAGTCCGGCTGATGCATCATAATTCCTGAACCTGTAACCCTGCCCGTTCAGCAATGCCGGGAAAAGAAATATGCACGCTATGGTGCATACCAGTACGCTTCGTCTTTGATTTTTTCTCATATCAGAACTACACTATTTTTTCTGAACCTGCCTTATTATAGTTTTTGGCTGATATCTGGGAACCCCCCCGATAGGTGAACTAAAAAACTGGAGGGCATCCCCACGCTGGTTCTCAAGAGATACAACAACATTGTTATTCCGTACAAGGCTCCCCTGCTTTTTATGAAATTGAAAATCAAGAGATTTTCCAACTTCAGGGGGTTCAATCGGAATCCTCGAATTAGCCCAGTCATTCTCATTTGAAATCGGCGCCTTTATTCCCTGCTTGTAAGTTGACACAACAAGAATGTTACCATCATCATCCCAGTCAAAATTTCTTTGTCTTATCCAGACAATACCAGTGTCGACATAGGGATAGATATGGGAAATGCTTTTAGTATCGTTCCACATCCGGAAGGTATATTCGTAGGTAAAGGCATTTGCCCCCTCAACCGGAACTTCAGTATCTTTCTCACGACTTAGGAAATATCTGTGGAGGTTACCATCATCACCAGTTATTCCTTCACAAACAATTTTAAAGATATAGCTGTTCCATTTTTCGTTGAAATCGCCCTGGGAAGGATTAAAAGGACCAAACACAAAATATTTATTATCGTATCTGGGATCAATTCCAAACACTCTTGACGCCAGAAGAGTTCCTGTTTTATAGTTGGTTCCTTCTACCAGACCTCTTGATTCAATATATTTATCGGGGTCGACACCCTTGCCGCCGTAAACCGAAAACATCGTACGGGAGTCCCATACCCCCTGAAGTTCATCATTTTCACCGCCAACATCCGGGTCAAAGACTTTGATATAGAACTGCTGATTGAAATCTTTCGGAATCGTGAAAAAGAACAGTGAATAAAAGTCATCATCTCCCCAGGACGTCTCCCCCTGCTTGCCGAAAGTAACCAGGAAAGGAATGTTTTCATCATTACCCGGTACCGCCTGACAGGCTGCTTCAGGTGTAAATATTGCCAGCAGTGCAGCGGCTGTTATGATTGACTTAATTGTATTGCAAAATCTCATCGGAATAAAATTAGTAAATTTATCATTCAGGGACTCTGCAGTATTGTAATATTTTTTGAAACACATGTTTCCCTTGCCGTTCCACCCGGTCGTGTTGCCGATGTAAGAATCAGCTGTACATTGTAGGTTCCCGGGCCAGGGTAACTCTTCTTCACTTCGGTCCCGGCTGCTACCGTTTCATCACCGAAGTTCCAGTAGTACTCAGCGATATCCCAGTCGGGAAGATTTGTTTTCAAGGCTGAGAAACTAATCCCGGTGCCTGAAAAAGCAGTGTCGGGAGCTGTAAAAAAAGCCTGTTCAAACTCAGTGAGGACAAGCGTATCTGATTTCTGATTGTACTGAATCTCGTTAGTGACAAGGTTAATGGAATTTAATTGTATGATATATGTCCCGGGGCTTGTGTAACAATGTGTAACGACCTTACCGGTATCGGATGTGCCATCTCCGAACCTCCATTCAAACCTGAAGGGAAGTGAATCGTATTTTATGGCATTCTCTTCCATGAACTCATAACAGAAATTGTTTTCAAGCATGGTTTCACAGCTTGCTTTTCTAATCAGGTTGGCCCTGAAGGAATAGATATCGTCGTTCCTGCGGCGGTTGCTTGTAAAGAAACCGTTCTTCAGGTTATCACCCGATACAACTGCAAAGTCGTCGGATGTTGAGTTGACCGGAGCCGGAAGAAGAAGCGGTTTGCTCCAGCTACCGTAATTCAGAAATGAATAGTAAATATCCATACCTCCCATGCCTCCGGGTCTGTCGGATGTAAAGCACAGGTATCCCGAGGGGCTGATCACAGGGTAGTTTTCCGAAGCCGGGGTGTTGATACCTGGGCCAAGGTTGACGGGAGGTCCCCAATCATCGTCGATCCATTCACAGTAATAAATATCTGAACCTCCCTGTCCTCCGGGCATGTCGGAGGAGAAGAACAGGTAACGTGAATCGCTGCTAACTGAAGGCTGGGCTATGTCATATTCCATACTGTTATACCTGAAGGGCTCAACATTAACAAGTTCCTGCCCCGAAAGGGTTGCCCTGAAAATACCGCTGTGATTCACAAAGTCACGATTTTTCACTTCAGGCCCGGTCTCTATCTCGCTTGTAAAATAAACCGTATTGCCATCCGGTGCAACGCAAAGTGGCCCGTTGTTAAACATTGCACTTCTTGGAGTTTTCATTTCTGCAGGTTTATTCCAGTCTGAAGTATCCATCCGTTCAGCAAAGAATATATTAAAAAGTCTTCTGCCATCGAAGGAGGTCCTGTCACTTATTGAACTCACCCGTCTGTCGGAACAGAATATCACCCCGTCGTTGTACATCACCGGTGAGATGTCGTTAAAGACTGCCGAGCTAAAAGGCATCCTCGACACTTCGTAACGGAACAGTTCCTGAGAAAAGGAATATTCCCCGCACAGAAGTGTTGATATAATGATTATTACCCTTCCAGCTATTCTCTTCATCTGCATCTAAAAATATCTTGGATTGGCTGCACTTACCTTGTAGCCAAAATCATATCTCAGCGTAAATTCAGTCGATCCTTTTGAAAATGAATTCATCCGGCCGACCGGATAATCATATGAAATTCCTGCCATGATCTGCTGGTTCAGCTGAACCTGGAATATGCCCACCATCACCTGCTCTGGTACCCTCCATGATAAACCTCCCCAGAACATATCGGCATAGATTATGTTCAGGTTAAGATCAAACTGGTTAAGTTTTTCCGTTCTTCTCATTGAATAGTCGAGCAAGAAAGATGGTTTCAGCTTAATGTCCTGGGTCAGATCAAATATGGCACCTCCGCTCAATATAAAACTGTATTCACCGAAACTGTGGTACAGATGGGTTGATCCGCCGGAACTTCTGCTGTAACTAAGGAATGAAGGTATGGCCAGTCCTGCGAAATACCTGCCCGTGTAGTAATAAACCCCGGCTCCGATGTTTGGAAGCACATAAGCTTTGTTATCTGCCTCAAAGACAGGGTCGTCCTGATCAAACAGCAATATCCCGGTATAGTCAGTGTTTGATATATCCAGCCCCCCCTGTAGTCCGAATGAGAGGCGTCCCTCCCTGAAATTAATGCCATAGGCATAATCGGCATAAACCGATGAGGATTTTGTAATCCCATATTGCATGAATCTTGCAAGAAGGCCAAGAGATACTTTGTTGTTCTTCATGGGTGAGTGAACCGAAAGCGATTGGAGAAGAGGAGAACCCTTTGTTCCTATCCATTGCATGCGGTACGACATAAAGGCACTCATTGCACCCCTGGTTCCGGCGTATGCTGGATTGATTACCAGTCCGTTCTGAAGGTACTGGCTGTAGAAAGGATATCCAAGTCTTATCCTCATGGAATCGGCAACATACTGGCCACGGGCAGCAAGACCAAATGAGACAAGCAACAGAACTGTAATTATCCTCCTTAAAAACATACCACTTTGTTAAACCATCTTTTAATACTTTCCTGTCAGTACCGTTTAAGCACAATAAACCCGCTCTTCTTAAACTCCCTGTTTATTCTTCCCGATTTTATTGAAAGCAGGTAGTAATAGGTCCCTTCCGGCAGATCGATTCCCCTTGAGTTTTTCCCGTCCCACGGCTTCCAGACGCATCCATCGTAATTGGCAGTGGAGTATATTTCCACTCCCGCTCCGTTGAGAATGACAAGCTTTACATAATGGTCCTGCCTACCCGACAGTTCATCAACTGCCAGGTCCAGTCCTTTGATCACCATTACATCGTTTTTACCGTTGTTGTCGGGCGAAACTCCTTCTGATACCTGAATATCAATAACTTCAACAGTAATGTTTGATGTAAATTCACAGACTCCGTTAACCACCTTCCATTGAAGTACATTCGGGCCTGAGGCCGAA
Source organism: uncultured Rikenellaceae bacterium (assembly GCA_964494045.1). GTDB lineage: Bacteria > Bacteroidota > Bacteroidia > Bacteroidales > VadinHA17 > LD21. The sequence continues at coordinate 18,074 of CAZBQM010000030.1, read as the reverse complement.
AGATTTCTGACCCTGGTTGTTGCAAGTCCCGGATTATCGAATGAAGGTTCCGAAGGGCTCGATATCACGCTCCATGTTCCTGTTCCCAGTGCCGGCTCAAGGGCACGCAGCGTATGGATATTCTCAAAGGAATTGATTATAGTATCGTTACCGGCGAACACCGGGTAGGGTCTTGGAGTGACGGATACGTTGAGAACATTTGAAACTGAATAGCAGGTATTGGATGGACCTGACCATACTTTCCTCCTGAATTTTGCAGGTGCTGAAAGAATGGGTAGATCAAGCCTTGCATTGTCCTGGCTGTTCAAAGTGTCGGATGTCATGCCCGTCCATTCAGTCCCATCCTGACTTGTTTCCCATATATACCTGTACTGATTGCCGGCACCACCCGACAGGGTTCCTGTTACGGGGGCTGATGCCATTTCGTGACAGACAGCCAGGTCTTCGGGAAGTGTATTCACGAGCGGAGGAAGGATCTTCACCATCAGGGTCGATGAACTTTCGTTACTGCACATTCCCGATACCACCCTGCGTTTGAATGAAGTTGTCGATGTCAGCTGGCCGGGAGAATAGCCGACGGAGTTACCTCCTTCAGCAACCGGGTTCCATATATTACTACCTGTTGAGCTAATCCACTGATATGAATAATTAATACCATTCCCGCCTGAGGGAAGCTGACCGGTAAGCCTGTTGGCAACACCTCCCATACAAATAGTTGTATCTGATGATACGTCTGAGAGTAAGGAGATGATATTGTTGGTAACCGGTTTATGAGCATACACTGCAACAGAAGGGCTCGTACTGGTACAAACAGAAGACTGCACGATCCTTCTGAACCTTGTGGAGTCGGTAAGAGCACCGGGGACAAGACCGGGTGAGATGACACCGGTAAATCCGGGGATATCCAGCCATGTATGATTCTTATTAAGGCTCTGCCATGTATATACGTACGACCCCGGTCCTTTACCATTTTCAGGAACGGAAGCGTTTATGGGTGCAGGAGTTGACCCCGAGCATATTGTCTGATCGACCGATGTAACAATATTATTGGTGATTGCAGGGTATTGAACCAGAAGAACCGGAGCACTGCTGTTGGAACATACTTTGTTCTCGCCCGAGAAGACCACTCTCCTGTAGTATTCTCTTCCAGGGAAGGGAGGAAGGTTTTCAGCCGGGTTATATGACGAACCATTGGTGGTACCTGTTGCCAGGTTCCAGCCCGTGACCCCGTCGGCGCTTCTCTCCCATCTGTAGGAATAGATGTTGTCCCCGCCCGAGAGCTGTGGTGTAACAGTTCCATCAAGATTATTGAAGAGCATTCCGGCGCAAATTTCCTGCGTGGGAGTAATAATACTGTTACCTGAGATCACAGGGAGAACGGTAATCCTGACAGGAGCACTGGTGTTTACACATCTTCCTGAGATTACTTTACGCCTGTACCATGTGGTGGCTGTAAGTCCTGCCGGAGGATCGTAAGCTTCGTTATGAGCGGCCAGCGGTGTGTAGGTTATATTGTCGGAACCTGACTCCCATACAAAGCTATAATCACCGTTACCATCGCGAAGTGACAAAAGTGAATTCAGGGCCTGAGGATCCTGGCTGAAGCAGATGGTATCCTGGTAACCTATCAGATTGTCTTTAATAAAAGGCTGGGCAATCACCATCACCGGTTTGCTTATATCTATTATGGCCGGTGTGCTTGCATCGGTGATCCTTCTTCTGAACCATGTGGTTTCAGTAATAATATCAGGAGGAGTGTAATACTGCTCGTTATTAGTCCCTGGTGCCGGCGCGAAACCTGAAGAAGCAGAAGTGGTGCTGTATTCCCACAGATAGTTATAAGGTCCCCTGCCTCCCACCGGTCTGGTTCCCCGGATCTGGCCGAACGGGGTATCCGAGCATATTGAGTCGGTACTGGTTCCTGTAACGACAGACCATACCGAGTTAAAAAGGAACCCGTTCAGTTTGGGACCAAAATTAAGTTTTATCTCACCATTCCCTTGAGTAGGCTGCGAAGGTCCGGGCAGTCCATATCCTGTTGAAGTGCTTATTGATGATGGAATTGAAGAAGAGCTGAGCCATACCAGTCCGCCTCCTCCGCCTCCACCAGCACCGAAGCCACCGGGATTGGTACCACCGTTCCCGCCCTTTGCCGTAAGATCCACTCCTGATGAGAATCCCTGGAACGACATCACTACCGACCCGCCTGCGCCACCACCTCCTGCCCCGGCATCACCCTGGGCATTGGTTGCCGTGGCACCATCGGCTCTTATAAAGTGGTTATTCCCTTCGATTGTATCTGCGATAATTATTATTATTCCTCCACCGTTAGCTCCGGGAGAGGAGAGTGATCCATTTGCATGGGTCGATGCTCCTCCACCCCCTCCGGCAAAGATGCCGTTCTGAAGGGCGGTACCTGTCATACTGACTCCTCCGTAACCTCCTGATTGGGGATTGGAACAGCTTCCGAAGAACTTCTCATCTCCTCCGTCACCGCCAAGTCCCCTGTTCGAACCTCCGCCGCCACCTGAGTATTTCCCGTTTCCTCCGCCACCTCCTGTAAGATTACGCCCCTGACCCTTTGCATGGTTGGGATAGAGCAGGGCTCCAAACTCATCATGAACTGCAACACCTTCACCCTTGAATCCGGCATTGGTCCATGAAACCGGATAGGAATCATGATTATTGGCGGTATAGTTGTCCATAACACATATTCCGGCACCCAGCGATCCCGGGGCACCTCTGAAGCCGGTTCCTGAGACGATAATATCGCTGTTGAGAGTAAGTTTGCGTCCGGCGAAAAATGCCACCACTCCTCCGGTGTTATGGGTGTTGTTCCATGGTCGCGCCGGTATGTTACCAGTGACCACGGGCATATTAAAAAAAGGCACCCTCACAAGCTGAACGTTACCGGTAACGTCATAGTCTGTGAGAATCGGACTTGTAAAAACCACCCTGCGGGTTGAAGTGATGACCCTGTCGACCAGGAAAAAATCATAGCCTCCGGGCTGCCCGAAGCTTGACTGGATGTTAAGACCATAAAATGATTGCGTGGTCTGGATCCCCACTCCCTGCATCTGGATAAGAAGAACAGTGTCACCTGCTGAGAAGGCGGATAACTGTGTCAGGTCATTCACCACGACATAATCGGGACCTATTTCAGTAACCCTGGCATAGCTGTTTATTGTATCATTGATCTCCTGACAAAATACGATTCCCGTTCCGGAAAATCCTAAAACAGTAAGGAAGACAATGATAAATCTGCTTATATAGCCAGATGCTCTGCCAATCATTGAAACTGGTATGAGACGCTAAGATAATTATTAAAATCCATTATTCAAGAACAATTAAATGGCTTAGGATGTCTCCTGGCTATTTTCCGCTGCATACAGGAGCGGGTATTCAACAAAGAAGGTCGAACCATTCCCGGCTTCAGATTCAAACCATACCCTCCCTCCTGCACTCTCCACATACCTTTTCACTATCGACAATCCCAGTCCGGTTCCCGATGACTTGGTTGTGAAATTAGGAGTGAACATCTTGTTTTTCAGAGACTCAGGTATGCCCGATCCATTGTCGCTGACTGAAACAATGACTTTTTTATCGCGGACTTCCAGGGAGACCCTGATTAAACCTTCCCTACCCGGTGGAATTGCCTGTATCGCATTCTTGATAAGATTGGAAAACACGCCGTTAAGGTGCTCCCTGTCGGCATGGATAAATATCCTGCAACCATGCGGACAGCTCATCCTGAAAGTTATATTGTCGCTGTTCTTGAAGAGTTCAAGGGTTGTTTTTATCTGTTCAGTGAGATCAACCTGCACCGGGTTATTCCCGGGCAATTTGGCAAAGGACGAAAACGCAGAGGCAATCGATGAGAGATTGTCAATATACTCGATCTGGTTCTTTGTGAATCTTTCAAGTTTCTTTTCAAAACCCGGCACTCCGTCTTTCCATGACTTCAGAAGTTGCTGCACATTCAGCTTCATCGGTGTCAGCGGATTTTTTATCTCATGGGCTATCTGTTTGGCCATCTCCCTCCATGCATATTCCCTCTCCGAATCAGCAAGCTTCCTGGCACTCTCCTCCAGTTCATCGACCATTACGTTGTACTGTTTTACTAGTTCTCCCACCTCATCATTACCGCTGTATGAAAGATGTTCGCTTTTCTTGCCAAGTTCAACCGATGCTAATCCGCTGCCAAGCATCATAAGCGGGGAAGTGAGCCTGCCACTTATTATTACCGCAAGACTTGTGGTTATGACAATAAGAATCAGCATGAAGTTGATGACAGCCACAATAATATTTGAGATGTCTGTGGCAAGTATACTCTGCATCCTGAAATAGGGAAGGTTGAGATAGGCTACCAGGTTACCCGCGTTATTGTAGAAAGGTACATACGCCGAAATATACTCGAGGTTCCCGATCTTTTCCCTGTGAATATATTCACTTCTTGTCAGGTAAATAAGGTTGTTCGTTGCCAGTATATTCATACGCCTGCTTATAAGGTTCCTGAAGAAAACCTCTGGTCTCGAGGTAGCCAGGAGGTTACCTTCAGGGCTGTACAGGTTTATGTCGGTGTTGAACGTATTGGACAATTCCACGAGCATGGCATCCAGTTGGTTTAGTCCGCCTTCATTCCATCCATGGCCCGGAATGCTTCCGTCAGGTATTCGGTTTTCGAGTTCGATGTAAACTGAGTTCAGCTTTTCCTTTATATTCTCAAGATGTTTATCGCTGAACTGTCTGACAGCCTGAGTGGCCACAACTATACCGATTACAGTAAAGGAGAACAGGATCATTCCCACAAAAGCCATCTGCAGTTTCTGACGGAAGTTGAACCAGAAAGGACTTTTTATGACCGGGGGCCTTACAATGACAAGTATGAGCGAGGATAGGAGAAAGATAAAAATAAACAGATAGGCAAAAGAGATCACAACATCACCCAAAGTCAAGGTCTTACGGCTGATGACAGTTGTTATGTTACCGTTTCTGTAAAGTACATGGCTATAACCTTGCGATCTGAATAACCTGTAGTCATTACTATTGCCTATATATCCGCCATCAGTCTTGTCGTAAGGGAAATCACCCGTACCGAGCACCATGGCACCGTTGACGTATTTGGCAAATGAATAATCCTTCAACCGCGTATAGCCGTGATATTTTCTGTCGATGAGAAGTTCAGGATATCCGGGCTGAAAAACATCAATATCACTGTAAAGGTCAATGAAAAGGCCGTTTATCGCATCTCCTCCTGCCTTATAGTAAAGGCAGCCAAGGTAATTCGTCCGTCCCTGCCTGTTCTCAATAAAGTAAAAGTCAGTGCCTGTTATCCTCTGCCCGTCTTCAAGAATCCTATTGGTAAAAAATCCGAAACATTCCTCATAAGTGGCAGTCTTTGCATCAACCCTCAGCGAATCGTCATCCCTGCAGAGTACTATGTTAAGGTTGTAATTTGCCCAGTAACCTGTAAAATACTCACGGTGCAGGTAATCTGAGATTGCATCAAAGTCTCTTTTCTCAAAATAGCCTACATCCATCATTGATCTGAGTATTGTGTCAGCTGAGATGTCGTCCCACATATCCAGAAGCAGGTGTTCAGCCTCCGGATCGTTCTCGGTCGAGTATATCAGGGCCTGTATCTTGATCTTTTCGGTAGTCTTCCTTTCCGAGAGAATGGTGATCATAACCAGTGAATAAAGGGCAAATACAAGCGAAAGGAAAATAGTGAGGTTAAAAAATCCTGTTTTCCTTGAAGTCGAGAACCATATTACCAGGGAGGTAAAAAGGAAAAGCAACAGGACAGGTATAACGGAAAGAAGATTGTCGTACAGGAATATCACAAAGACGACAGAAGACAACAGAACAGAACTTAAATATGGCTTCGCCCTGAGGTTACGGTAATCCCTGAAAACCCTGAAAAGGTAGAAGAAGGGTACAAGGAAGAGAAGAATAAGGGTGAAATAACCCGCGATACTGTATGAGTTAAGAGTCTGAACCTTGTAAGTCTCGAAATTGATGTTCGAATTATAAACCAGATGTACAAATATCTTGTGGTAAAGAAGGAACAACAAAGCTGCGGGTATCATCAGGATGGTAAGGGCCAGACCCTCCTTCCCTGCAGGTATTCTCTTTCTGTTTTTCAAGGGCATATACAGGGAAAAAAGATAGGAGAACATGGCGCCCAGGATGCTTAACACCATCAGATGGCCCAGAGATGGCACAAAGCTGTTTATGCTGTAAACAAATGGAGAAAAAAGTTCTGTCCTGAAAAAGACTGCCGGCTTCTCAGCCAGGAACATAAAGGCACAGATAGCAGAGAAAAACATTAAGACTGTTGCCATCATGATGGCCGGTTTTATCCTTCCGGCGTTCAGCCTGACAGTACCGACAGTAAGTGTAAGCAAAAGGATAAAAAACAATATCCAGAGGGCCACAGGGATAATAATAAAACCGGTTGTAACCGTGTTATCTGGAAACAAAAGTGAAAAAAGGAAAGTCCCTTTGCTGTTTCTGATATGGTAGGGAGAAGCATCGGGATCGCGACTGAAACTGATATTATCCGGTACTCTGAAGGCCCTGACAAAACCGTTGCGGATAATATCATTTTCAAAACCATAGTCGGTCCTGATGCGCATCAATCCAACGATATATTCATTCCCTGCCTGAAGGGTGTGTGGCATAAACCATCCGTTCTGCATGAAGATGAAAGGCTTTGTAAACAGGGTATCGTCAAGAAGGGAAGGTACTTCAAAAGTATTATCGGAGTAGTAGATCAGTTTACTGTCGATATATTCGAGGATGGTGATATTGTTTTCCTCTGCCAGTGAATACACATTGCTTTCAGATGTTGACTGGTGGTCGCGGCCGCTGGCCAGAAGCGGTTCCATACCTGACAGGCATTCCTGCATAATCCTTTCCTTCTCATGCAGTATCCTGTTGAACCGGTTCGTCATGAAACGGTACTCAAAATCGCTGAAACAAAGTGACCCGGCAATGATTGCCAGGACCAGTACCACGATGGTTGCAACGACGAGTGCTATTCTTACTTTCCTTTCTTTCATCCCGACCTGCTTTCTACTGATGATGATAGGGATCCCCCTTGATTACAGTGAAGATCCTGTAGAGTTGTTCAAGGAACAATAACCGTACCACCTGGTGCGAAAAGGTCATCTTTGAAAGAGAAAGTTTCATGTCGGCCCGTTCATAAACGTCTGGAGAGAAACCCCAGGGCCCGCCGGTGACAAAGACAATCCTTTTATGCGAAGACATGAGAATCTTTTCGAGCCATCCCGCGAATTCGAGCGTCGTAAACTCCTTCCCTTTTTCATCAAGCAGAACGACATAATCATCGCCCCGGAGCGACTGGATGATCCTGGCTCCTTCCCTTGCCGTCTGTTCCTCCGGAGGCATGTTCCTCGTATTCTTAAGGTCGGGAAGAACAATGACCTCGAAGGGATTGTATTTTCCTATTCGTCCTGAATACTCGTCAACAGCCCCGGCTATGGCTTTCTCAGTTGTCCTGCCGTTAAGATACAAGGCGATTTTCATAATTCTGGCCCGACTTTTGCAATTATTATAGTTCACGGCGCTTAATACAAAAGTAATAATTATTAATAGTGTGCAGCAGTAATTCCTATAGTGCAGAACAGTGGCAGGAGAATTTAAAAAATAAAATTACATTTGTATGATATTGAAAAAACCGGTCAATAAACAAACAGATGGAATCTACATGTATTGCATACACGAAT
>CAZBQM010000030.1:0-10223 GCA_964494045.1 uncultured Rikenellaceae bacterium | reverse complement strand
AAAAAACCGGTCAATAAACAAACAGATGGAATCTACATGTATTGCATACACGAATATGCATGTATGACTTCATACATATGGATTCCATCCGACCTTAAAAATTAAAATAATATACGGATGAAATTGTCAGTATTAATCCCGGTTGTCGTATTGTTGGCAATTGGCGTTCCGGTCAGGGCGCAGGATCAGGCTGTTATTCCCGCGGGAATAACTGTTGCCATAAAAGCTGGTAACGCCTCCGGCTTGTCGGGTTATATGAATTCTACCGTTGAACTTCAGGTGCTGGGGAAGGAGGATTTCTACAAGAAAAACGTTGCCGAAGCCATTCTGAAGGACTTCTTTGCAAGCCGTAAGGTTAAGGATTTTGTAATCCGTCACCAGGGGGCCAAGAATGATGCCCAGTATGCTATCGGAAACCTTCTCACCGATCAGGGTAACTTCCGTGTATATTTCCTTCTGAAAAAGGTAGGATCTGATCTGCTTATTCACCTGATACGTATTGAACCTGACAATGGAAAGTAATATCCTGCAGGAATTCATCTTAAGAAGTCTCAAAGAAGACATTGGCAGCGGTGATCATTCATCCCTCGCATGTATCCCAAAAGAAAACTGGGGGAAGGCAAAACTTCTTGTTAAGGAAGAGGGAGTCCTTGCCGGATGCCGGGTGGCAGAGGAGGTATTCAGGACCGTTGATCCCGGACTTCATCTCGATCTTTTAATATCCGACGGAACTGCCGTGTCGTTCGGCGATGTTGCATTTATTGTCTCCGGGAGCCAGCTTTCAATCCTCAGTTGTGAGCGTCTGGTTCTTAACATCATGCAGCGGATGAGTGGCATTGCCACACAGACAAAAAAATACACAGATCTGATCAAAGACCTTCCCGCCAGGGTAACAGACACAAGAAAGACAACTCCCGGAATGAGATTCCTTGAAAAGGAGGCTGTCAGGATAGGAGGCGGATATAACCACCGGATGGGTTTGTACGACATGATAATGCTGAAGGATAACCATATTGATTTTGCAGGCGGCATTGAAAAGGCAATATCAAAAACACACGATTATCTTACCGCCAGGGGTCTTGATCTGAAGATAGAGATAGAGGCACGCAGTATCAGTGATGTTGAAAGGATAATCGCTTTCGGTGGTGTCGACAGGATAATGCTCGATAACTTTGACGTCAGCTCCACCGTTGAAGCTGTCAGGATAATCGGCGGAAGGTATGAGACAGAATCATCGGGAGGGATTACACTGGCAAACCTCAGATCATATGCCGAATGCGGTGTTGATTTCATTTCAGTAGGCGCACTCACACATCATATTAAAAGTATCGATTTGAGTCTGAAAGCAATCTGACATGCATTTTTCAGAAGAAGTTAGGGACCTCAGAAACAATGAAAGGCTCCGCAAACTGGTACTTCCGGGTTGTGAGGGGGTTCCCATAGCTGATGTGTTGGGTTTTGTTATAAAAGGTTTCAGGAGAGGAGTACTTGTTACAAGGGCTTCAGCCATCGCATTCAACCTTCTGATGGCCCTTCTTCCTGCTACCATCTTCATTTTTACCCTTATCCCCTTTATCCCTATTCCCAATTTCCAGAATGAATTCATCACCCTTTTCGAAAGTATCCTGCCTGCAAATGCCTACCAACTTCTCGAAAGCACCATTGTCGATATAGTCACAAACAAGAGCGGAGGTCTTCTGCTTGCGATGTTCATTGCTACCATTGTCTTTTCAACAAATGGTATTCACGCGGTCATCCATGCTTTTGTCGTTACCTCGCACTCGTTTGAATCACGTACATGGATCAACCAAAGGAAGGTATCTATTCTTCTTTTACTAATAGTGATCATAATGATCTCAATGGCTGCCTTCCTGGTTATTTTCGGAAAGACAGCGGTAAATACCCTTGTTCAGCACGGTTTCATTGAAAGAAACATCGAGATCTATGTACTCGTATCTCTCAAATGGATTCTGGTTATACTACTCCTGTTTGTTGCCATTTCATCGCTCTATTATCTTGCCCCGGCTAAAAGGAGGGATTTTAGGTTTGTCTCGCCCGGATCCACTCTGGCAACCATCCTCTTTATCTTTACCTCCATGGGATTCTCGGCCTATGTTAACCATTTCGGACAATATAACAGATTTTACGGATGGATAGGCTCTCTGATGGTTATCCTTGTATGGCTGTATCTGAATTCAATAGCACTTCTTATCGGCTTCGAACTCAATGTAAGCATCAGGGAGGCAGGACAGCCACCACAAAACCTCTCATCAGATTAATGTCCTGCATATTTATGCGGCGTCAGCTTTAAGTTTTTTAGGATTTTTTAGGATTTTTTAATTAATTTAGCGCCCACAAGTAAATTCTTGATGAAAAATCTGTTTCTCTTCACTTTTTTCATACTGCTGACAGCCTGTTCTGACGAGCCGGCCGACACCTTCCTTTCTCATGATGATGCTGTCACCTATTTCAAGAGGATCGAGCAGGCCTGTGCAAGAGACAGCGGAAAGCTTTGGGGACAGCAACTATATGGTCCTGTTATGTTTATTGACCGTACCTCCCGCAGGATCACTGCAAATCAGGGAGACAGCGGCGGCTATCTGAAAGAAAAGGATGGTATCTTTACAGGAACCTATCCGAAAGAATTGATTATCAGCAACTCCGTGGCCAATTTCGGAGGTACAACCTTTGCCATAAGTCCCATTCCGCCCCATGATGAGAAGTACGACTACCGGATGCTGACCCGTGCACTCCGAAGCCTCTATCACAGGTATCAGCTTCTGAATGGCACCCCTCCTTCTGTATTTAACATACCCTCCATGGATGAAACCAAGGCAAGGATATGGATCAAGCTGGAATGGGAAGCCCTGCGCAAGGCAATAACAACAGATGGAGAAGAAAGACAGCTTGCCATCAGGGATGCACTTATCTTCAGGGGTTCTATCAGGGAGACCTATCCAAAGGAAAACGATTTCCTCAACAGGTTTGAAAACTATGAAGGTCTGGCAACTTTCACCTATATGAAGCTGACCTCCGGTTCAAGGGAGGAATACCTTGAAGCACTTTTCAGTTACCTCGACAACATAACCGGGTACCAGTCATATGCCAGATCATACGGCTTTGTTCACGGAGCTCTTTATGCCACACTTCTTGATGACACGGGATATGATTTCTCAACTATTAAGAGCGACACTGTCGACCTGGGGCTGCTTGTGAAAGATCTTTACAGTATTGAGTTGCCCACGGTATGCAGGGATGTTGCAGGAAGTCTCGCTTTCAACTATGATATTGACAGGATCAGGGAAGATGAGGATCACAGGGCAGCGGATATCAAGGATAGGTTGAACAAACAGGTAAGCATATATACCGAAAAACCCGTTGTGTTTTTTGAACTCGAAAGTCCTTATTTTGACTTTGAACCCGAGAATGTCCATTCTCTCGATACTATCGGAACCCTGTATACTTCCATGCGTGTATCTGACAACTGGGGTAAACTGACTGTCGATAAAGGAGGCTGCCTGGTGTCGTACAACTACAGAACCATGAGGATAACAGCCAAAGGCCTGAAGGAAGAGAAAAACCATATCAGTGGTGAAGGATGGCATCTTATCCTGAACAGCGACTGGGAACTCATTAATGTAAACGAGAATTACTTCATCAGGAAGTTCATCCCCTGATACCCCACCTGATCTTCGCCGATACCGGTCTGAAATCACCTTGTGACTTCAGATCAGGATGCTAAAGAGCCTGCAATGCTTCTTCGAGTGATCTTATTTTTATCTCGGTATCGCTTTTCTTCTTCTTTTCAAGTTCCAGCACATTGGCCGGGGCATTCGTTACAAACCTTTCGTTGCCCAGCTTCTTCATGACTGAAGCAAGGAATCCCCTGTAGTAGGCAAGATCTGCCTCGATCTTCTTTTTCTCACTTTCAGTGTCAATCATTCCGGCAAGCGGAACATAGAACTCGATGGTACCAACCATGAAGGATGCTGATCCATCCTGTTTGGAACTAACATATCTTACATCCGACAGATTGCAGAGTTTTTTTATGACAGGGATAAATTCTTCATCAGTTCCCTGTTTTTCGTCCCTTACAAGCAATTCTGTCTTCTCTTTCTGGGGAATCTGTTTTTCCTTCCTTATGCTTCTGATTGCACTGACTATCTCCTTCACAGTCTCGAACTTCTCAGCGAGCTCCCTGTCATGCTTCTTCATCTCAGGCATCCTGCTTATCATGATGCTTTCTCCCTCTTTCCTCTCACCGATTATCTGCCAGATCTCCTCAGTGATAAATGGCATAAAGGGGTGAATGATCCTGAGAAGCCTGTCAAACATCTCAATGGTTGCCTCATAGGTAGTCCGGTCAATGGGTTGCTGGTAATCGGGCTTTATGATCTCGAGATACCATCCTGAGAACTCGTCCCAGAACAGCTTATAGGTTACCATCAGAGCTTCGGAGATCCTGAATTTTTTGAAATCCGAATCAATCTCCGCAGCTCTTTTCTTAAGGATTTCATTCATCCATTTCACAGCCATCCGGGAAGATCCGGGCTGCGAAATTTCGTCATCGATCCTCCAGCTTTTGACCAGGCGGAAGGCGTTCCATATTTTGTTCGCGAAATTTCTTCCCTGTTCAGGCAGGGTATCATCGTACAGGAGGTCATTCCCTGCCGGGGAGCACAACAGCATTCCCACCCTTACGCCATCGGCTCCGTATTTCTTTATCAGCTCAATGGGTTCAGGTGAGTTTCCAAGCGATTTCGACATCTTTCTTCTCTGCTGGTCACGTACAAGTCCGGTGAGATACACATTGCTGAACGGCTTTTTCCCCTCGTATTCATAACCTGCAATGATCATTCTGGCTACCCAGAAGAACAGTATTTCAGGTGCTGTGATCAGGTCATTTGTCGGATAATAGTATCTTATATCATCGTTATCCGGATTGTTGATGCCGTCGAACGAAGTGATGGGCCACAGCCATGAAGAGAACCATGTATCAAGAACATCCTCTTCCTGCCTGAGGTCGCTTTCCTGGAGCGAAACATTCCCGCTCTTCTGTCTTGCCAGCTGCAGAGCCTCAGTCACATCTCCGGCAACAACGAACTCATTATTGTCATAATACCATGCAGGTATTCTGTGACCCCACCACAGTTGCCGGCTTATGCACCAGTCGTGGACGTTCTCCATCCAGTGGCGGTAGAGATTTTTAAATTTAGAAGGATGAAGGTGAATATCGCCGTCAACGACAGCCTGAAGGGCAGGCTGAGATATGTCTTTCATTTTCAGGAACCACTGCATCGACAGTTTCGGTTCAATGACGGCGTTTGTGCGTTCGGAACGGCCTATCTTATTGTTGTAAGCTACCACCTTAAGGAGGTTTCCTGAACTTCTCAGTTCTTTCTCAGCCAGTTCCCTTGCCACAAACCTGTCGGTACCCTCAAACATACCGGCCCGTGAACTTATTGTCCCGTTGTCGTTAAAAATGTCGATTGAAGGCAGGTTATGCCTGATACCTATCTCGTAGTCGTTGATGTCGTGAGCAGGGGTGATCTTAAGGCAGCCTGTTCCGAATTCCATGTCGACATAGTCGTCGAAGATAAAGGGTATCTCCCTGCCGGCCATTGGCACAATGACCCGTTTGCCTTTCAGATGGGCATAGCGTTCATCGGCCGGGTTGGCGCACACGGCTGTGTCGCCAAGTATAGTTTCGGGACGTGTTGTGGCAACCATCACATAATCATCCTCTCCCACAATCCTGTACCTTACGTAATAAAGTTTCGATTTCTCATCAGTATAGTTGACCTCCTCATCAGAGACAGCAGTCTGTGCTTCAGGATCCCAGTTAACCATCCTGACTCCCCTGTAAATAAGTCCCTTCCTGTATAAATCAACAAAGACTTTAATAACTGAATCATATCTCTTCTCATCCATCGTGAAGAGAGTTCTTTCCCAGTCGCATGAAGCCCCGAGTTTCTTAAGCTGTTCAAGGATTATCCCGCCATGCTTACCCGTCCATTCCCATGCATGGTGAAGAAATTCATCACGTGAAAGATCCTTTTTCTCTATCCCTTCAGCCTTCAGCTTGGCAACCACCTTGGCCTCTGTGGCAATCGATGCATGATCGGTACCCGGAACCCAGCAGGCATTCTTCCCGAGCATCCTGGCGCGGCGTATAAGCACATCCTGAATGGTATTATTCAGCATATGTCCCATATGAAGAACACCTGTTACGTTTGGTGGAGGTATCACTATGGTATAGGGTTCCCTTTCATCAGGGACACTTCTGAAAAAACCGTTGTCCATCCAGTATTTATACCATTTCTCCTCGGTCTTGCCCGGCTCGTATCTTGAAGGAATTTCCATTGTCTTGAAAAATACTTTATTAAAAATCAGAACTGCAAAAATATGAAATTTACTTAAACGAGGTATCAGTTTGTTAACCGGCATCAGCGGGTAGTCATTCCAAAGGCATCAAATTTTCCGGATTAAAAGACAAATGATGACTGCACTGATTATATTTGCATATTTTTGCCAAATAATTATAAATTTTTAAGAGTTAAGAAAGGATTCACCATGCCGTTCATATCCGAAAAGGGTAAACTGATGCCGGCTTCTCCCATCAGAAAACTTGTTCCCTTTGCAGAAGAAGCCAAGAGAAAGGGGATAAAAGTATATCACCTTAACATAGGTCAGCCCGACATACCAACACCTGAAGTGGCCCTGAACGCTGTCCGTAACATCGACCTTAAGGTTATTGAATACAGTCATTCGGCGGGCAATGAATCATACCGGAGGAAACTTGCGACATTCTACCAGAAACTTGGCATTGATGTTGATCATAATGATATTCTCATAACAACAGGGGGATCGGAGGCCATTCTTTTTACCCTTATGTCGTGTGTCAATGAAGGCGGGGAAGTAATTACACCCGAACCTTTCTATGCCAACTATAACGGCTTTGCAGTTACCGCCGGAGTGAAAATAGTACCTGTCACATCCTATATATCCGATGATTTTGCACTTCCTCCGGTAAGTGAGATCGAGAAAAAGATCACACCCCGGACCGGAGCTATAATACTATGCAATCCGAATAACCCGACAGGGTACCTGTATTCAGAAGAAGAACTGGTTCAGCTCGGGGAGATAGCGCGGAAACATGACCTTTTCATACTTTCTGATGAATCGTACAGGGAATTCTGTTACGACGGAGCAGAACATTTTTCAATGATGAAAATCAAAGGCATCGAGCAGAACGTGATAATGCTCGATTCCGTATCAAAACGTTACAGTGAGTGCGGTGTCCGAATCGGAGCCCTGGTAACAAGGAATAAAGATGTCATTTCGACGGCACTCAAGTTTGCCCAGGCAAGGCTCTCACCTCCCGGATTCGGCCAGATAGCCGGGGAAGCTTCCATTGATACACCTTCCGGATATTTCCAGGAGGTAAACAGGGAATACACAGCAAGACGCGATTTCATGGTGGAGGCTCTTAACAAAATGCCGGGAGTCTATTGTCCGAAACCCAAAGGTGCATTCTATGCTGTCGTCAGGCTGCCTGTCGACGACTCTGATAAGTTTGCCCAGTGGCTCCTCGAAAAATTCGAGTACAGGAAACAGACTGTGATGCTTGCTCCCGCTTCAGGGTTCTATCATACACCCGGACTGGGTAAGAATGAGGTCAGGATAGCCTATGTACTTAACACTTCCGATCTCAGAAATGCAATGGAAACGCTTGCCGAGGCATTGAAAGTCTACCCCGGAAGGCTTTAAAATAAGACCATTATAAATATTGGCGATCAAATTAAGGTTCGTAAATGAAGAATATAAAAATAGCAATCCTTGGAGGTGGTAATCTTGGCACCTCTCTGGCAAAAGGTCTTGTGGTATCAGGACAATTCGACAAATCAGAAATAATCATCACTGATAAACGCGAGTCGCGGATCAACCATCTGCAGGGACTGGGATTCAGATCATCATCCGACAGCCTTCTTGCAGTTAGGAGTGCCTCAGTGATCATCATGTCAGTTAAACCACAGCAGTTCAATGACCTTGCCGAAGAGGTCAGAGAGGCTGTTACTCCCTCCCATATTGTTCTTTCAACAGTCACCGGAGTATCATTCAGGGATATCGAAACCTTCTTCGGGAAAGTGCCGCTTGTCAGGATCATGCCCAATACAGCCCTCGAGATATGCGAATCGATGACCTGCATTGCCTTCAGGAACACAAGCCCTGAACAGGAGGAGAAGGTGATTTCAATTTTTGACAGTATGGGAAAAACATCCATCATACAGGAGGATCTCATGGGAGCTGCCACAGTTATCGGAGCATGCGGAATAGCATTCGCTCTCAGGTTCATGCGTGCCATGTCGCAGGGAGGGATCGAGATAGGCTTCAATGCGGAAATGTCACAGCTTATCACTTCACAAACGGTAAAAGGTGCAGCGCAGCTGATTATCGAGACCTCAAATCATCCCGAGATGGAGATAGACAAGGTGACAACTCCCCAGGGGATCACTATTTCAGGACTAAACGAGATGGAACATCAGGGACTTAGCTCAGCAGTGATACGCGGCCTCATGCTGTCATTCAATAAACTCGAGAATCTGGGAAGCAAAACAAGAAAATGATCTGCCGGCAGCCTCCATGCTTAGCTACCGGAGCTGTCGCGGCACTTTCTAATCATATAACAGATACCTGGCCCTTATTTCCATAAATTTAACAAGTCCAGCCTGCCAGGTCTCCCTGATCTCATTTTCATCCATACCGCTGATAATCTGCTCCCTCAACAGCGGTCCTCCTGCAAGGACATCAAAATACTTAAGGAAAAAACTGCTTTTGTCGGGATACTCCCTGTAAGCGTCAATAAGCCATCGCAGGTTTATCTGTGGTCTGGGGACCATGCCCGGGCTGACTGAATCCCTGAGATCGGTTCCGTAACACCTGACCCCCATGAAAGGAGGCTTCGCTGATCCCTGCATGCTTCGCGGAGTGAAACTGAAGCCCCTGTCGGGAAGAAGAGGAGAACCGTATACCCTGAATGGGAAATCGGTTCCCCTGCCAACTGAGATATTCGTGCCCTCAAACAGACATAGTGAGGGATAGAGATACACAGAGGCCGGGTCGGGAAGGTTTGGAGAGGGCTTCACGGGAAGTCCATACAGGGTCTGATGGGTGTAGTTTGCGCAACTTATCACTGTCAGATCGCACTTAACACCCCCCTTCAGCCATCCTTCACCATTTACCATGAGCGCGTACTCTCCGGCTGTCATCCCGTGAACAACCGGAACAGGGTGAAGGCATACAAACGAGCTCCAGGCAGTATCCGGAATGTTTCCGTCAACATAGAATCCGTTCGGATTGGGTCTGTCAAGAACGATGCACCTGACATTGTTCTCGGCACAGGCTTCCATAAGATACGACAGGGTTGATATGTATGTATAAAATCTCACTCCCACATCCTGGATATCAAAAATCACTATGTCGATACCCCTGAGATCTTCAGGTGATGGCTTCCTGTGGGCTCCGTAGAGACTTACCACAGGCAGTCCGGTCGAAGGATCGGTCGAATCAGATATCAGATCCCCGTCGGAGGCAAGGTTACTATATCCATGCTCTGCTGCAAAGATGGCCCTGAGACCAGCAGGATTTATCTTCCTGTCAGTCAGGAAATCAACTATATGAACATTGCCGACCATGGATGTCTGATTTGCAATAATGGCAACCGATTTACCCTGCAAAAGAGGAACATAGCGTTCAGGCTGCTCTGCTCCTGTAAGCAACCTGCCGTCAAGGGCATGGCCGACCTGGTCAGATACAGTCAGAAAAAACAAAAACAGAATGAGTGGCCTTAAATTCATTTATCAAACCCTTATTTACCGTAAAACTAATATTTTCCCCCATACTTTCCTACTTCTGACCATGAGCCACCTGTAGCGGACTGATTATATCCACGGGCTGCAAATTCACACGCTCGATCATAAAAGCAGAAAACAGGATTATTTTATTAATTTTGAGCCTGACAGTAAAAAGATGGATCTTCCTTATTTCATAGCAAAGAGACTAATAAAGGAGCGCCGCACGGGAACCTCTTTTTCGCGTCCCATAAATGTCATAGCAATTATTGGCATAGCAACCGGCCTTGCGGTAATGATACTTGCGGTTGCAATACTCACCGGATTCAAACAGGAGATCAGGGAAAAGGTGGTTGGCTTCGGATCGCACAT
>CAZBQM010000029.1:0-30386 GCA_964494045.1 uncultured Rikenellaceae bacterium | reverse complement strand
AAGCGGGATATACGAGACAAGCCTTGAGGAGTTTGATAAGATGTATGTGTTCTGCGACATCGGCCATATCAAAAGGCTGAACGGATGGGATGACGACCAGGTGTCGGGCTTTGAGATCTTTATAGACGATTTCGAAAAGATTGATGAGATGACTCTTGCAGTGAGGGACGCCATAGGTTACAGGCTCTCAGAGGACGACCCGGGATTCAAGGTAACCAATATAAGGCTCAAATATCCGCAGATCTTCGACTGGCTGAATTTTCAGGATCTCAACGTGATCATCATCATCGTGCTTATGCTTGTCGTTGCCGGGTTTAATATGATCTCAGGCCTGCTGATCCTCATCCTTGAGAGAACTAACATGATCGGGATTATGAAGGCCCTGGGATCGGGCGACAGGCTCATCAGGAAGGTGTTCCTGTACCAGGCTGCCTGGCTTACGGGTAAGGGACTCCTCTGGGGTAATATAGCCGGACTGGGACTTGCCCTGCTTCAGCTCAGAACAGGTCTGATAAGTCTCGATCCTTCATCATATTATCTGAAGACAGTACCGGTAAATATCGACTTCACCCATATCATTCTCCTGAATGCAGGGACCATGGCAGCTATCATACTGATTCTGCTGATTCCTTCACAGCTGATAAGCAGGATAAATCCGGTGAAAGCAATCAGGTACGACTGACACTTTCATCTGCATGTGCTCGGGTACATTCAGGATTATTGCCGCCCCTGACAGGATGGGTTACTGGATTATGTTTGTATAATGCTGGTATCTGTCGAGGATCTCACTGACAAAAGCTACTGATTCCCTGCCTTTAAAATAGCCGAATTTAACATCCTTGTCGTTGTAATACTCTGGCTCGGATTTCTTCAGCATCCAGAAAGCCACATTATCTTCCCATTTACAGGGATCATGACCGTTTTTCTCGGCCAGCCGCATGGCATCCAGTACATGTCCGGGACCTGCATTATACGAGGCAAGAATAAAACGTATCCTTTCATACTTATCAGGAATCCTGTCGGAGAATATGGCGTTGAGACTTCTTATATACTTAATTCCGGCCAGGATATTATTCCGCGGCGATAAGGTCACGTCAATACCCATCGATCTTCCGGTCTCAGGCATTATCTGCATAAGTCCGTAAGCCCCTGAACCCGATATCACATCCGGGATAAAACGCGATTCCTGGCATATAAGTGAGGCAAGCAGTCTCCAGTCCCAGTCTATACTGTCACTGAAGGTTTTAATCAGATCATCCCACTGCGACACCCGCCCGGTATTGAGTGCATAGTAATCACTGTCAATGAGATTACGGGAACGGGCATTCCTGTAATATTTTGAATAAAGCAGCGCATAGTCATTTGTCTTACGGTAAGAACTTATCCAGTTGTTCAGCTCTCCAAGAAGTGCCTCTGAATTATCTTTTCTGACTCCCCATGCTAGATTATTCACTGGTCCGAGAACAGTTTTGACATCAACATCCGGATAGTATCCGGCATTTACACGGGCAAGATTCTCGTTGCATATTGTATAATCAATCTCACCGTTCTGAACAAGCGAGATCAGCTCCTCAGGATCAAGCGGAACTTCAATAATGACCGTCTTCATCTGATATTCTTCATTCATCGCCTTAAGGCTGGAAGCGAAGGAAGAACCTTTTTGAACATAAACCTGTTTGCCGTCCAGGCCCCTGATATCGCTGATATATCCTGAGGCGATCCCCTGTTTCGCAATGTTTCCGGGTTTCCTCTGAACAAGCACGTGGGCAGACTGATCGATCGGTTCGGTAAACTGAACATCATGAATCGTCCGGTCGTCCATGTTAAGATCAGTAGCAACAAGGTCAGCTTCGCCTGAATTAAGCATTCTTATTGCTTCCATGGGATTGTTATTAGTCACTATCTCAATATCAATACCAAGATGATCCGAGAAAGCTTCAAGGAGTTCATAGTTCATACCCATGGGTTCTCCTTTGTAAACAAAGTAACTTACCGAGTTGAAACCTGTAACGGCAACAAGCTTTCCTTTCTCCATTATCTGGTCAAGATCAGCCGAATATTGGCTGCTCTCATCGCGGGTCATCCTCAGGTTCTCACAACCCGATATCAGCACCGATATTAATAATATCAGCAGGAAATATTTTCTTGTCAATACCTGAAATTTTAAATTAGCCCAAATGAATTCAGGAGGCAAAGATACAAAAAAAATTAATCATAGAAAGTCCAGGCAATCCCAAGCCTGAACATCCTGACATTCATAGGGTAACCAGGCACCATAAAATAGTTGTAACCTGAAAAACCGGAGTTCACATGGTCGTACATGACAAACATCCTTGTCCTTTGCAGCTTTAGATTGAGGAAGACATTAAGGAAAGGATAATTACCTTCAGGACTTCTATCGCCGCGGTAGAAGCGACCGGTAGAAGGCATGTATGAATATGGACTGTAAAGGGAATGCCAGGTGAAATCGGCACCCAGCTGAGTATTTAACTTTCCGTTGGTTTTCCTGAAAAGGAAGAGGTGTTCAAAATAAAAGGCCGACCTGACAGTAAGTACCGGAAGGTCGAGGACATCGGTATTACTGCTTTCCTGAAAGAGCAGATCGTTGTCGAGATGCAGTTTCCATACCCTGAAATCTTTGTGCGCTAACAGGGATATTACTGACAGTCCGCCCGTGTGCTGAGACGGAAGTGCATCTCTGCCAAAATCAGTGTAGTTATCTATTACGGCATAATTAAGTCTCAGCCATGTGCCACGTGCGGGAAACGAGAACCTTGTCCCTGCATCTATCCTGAATTCCTTTTTCAGGGTCCTGTCCCATTTGAAATTGTTACCTCCCCATTGTTCGTACCAGAAAGATGGCTGGCGGTTCATGACACCCCCGGTTATCTCCCAAAGGGCTGTACCTTTAGGCAGATCAAATGATTTGGTGATAACTCCGTTAAGATCAAAGTCACCCGCCCTGTAACCGCTTATATATAGTTCTCCTCTGGCTGTCCAATGGAAACTCTCACCTATGTCATTAAACAGTCTTCCCAGGAGGACGTTATTGCTTTTATGCCATACCGCAGTATCGGAACCCTGAGTATCGGCCAGTGGTACAATCTGGCTGTATCTCCTTATTTCATTTCTGATTCCCACGCCTCCGCCGAGTCTGAACCGGCCCTCCCTGCCTGCCTGAAAATCAAACCTGAGAGTGTTGTCAAGAGACCTTGTACTTAACGAATCAAAAGTCGAGGAAGAATTTATATAAGTTGTATCATAGAATCCGGAAAGAGGAAAGTCGTCAGAATAAGTTCTTTTGTTTCCTTCTAAAGTGAGTATATGGGTAAAAGTGCCGTTCAGCGATGAGGACTTCTGTTCCGGAGCTGGCAGAGAGTCATTAACCGCGGTTTTTTTCTTTCCCGGGGTATACCTCTGGACAAGAAGCAGGTTATTATTTCTCAGGAAGCTTTTGGCATTGTTCAGGGATCCCATGTTAACCTCGACCTCACGGGTTTCAAATTCCTTCAGCTGTTCAGGGTAACGAATACCGCCGTTCTCAAAAGCGGTCATATTGTTTAGCCCGGCTGACATATAAAGCTTGTAGTTGTCTCTGGTGTATGAGGTAAAGAAGGTGAAGTTCTTATCTTCAGAACGCTGGTTACTGTATTGCCCAAGACTGTACACTATGTCGTAGACGAGGCCGAAGTTGAGGAAGCGGTTCACATTCTGCGAATGCCGGATCCTGAAAGTCTGTTCCGCTATCTCCCTAGATCCGCCAATGGACCATACCAGTTCCGTAAAAGGGGTCTGGGTATTCATAAACAGCGATTTTTCAGGCAGGTACATCAGCGGGAAATATGATGAGTAAAGGAATTTGTCAGGGTGGCTTATCCTGTCGAAGAAATTTATCTGGTAAAAAGGCAGTCCGTAGTTGCCAAGACCCGCATTTACAGGAGAATACCTGTCGGTTAGTCTGAAACGGTTAAAGAGTGAAAAGGTGGTATCGAACGGGATAATGACTTCCTCGGTCAGGTCAGCAGAGAGATTCCACTGTTTCAATATTTTCTTTTTCACACTATCCTGTGGCTGTTGGGCAAACAGAAGAGTCGAAAAAAGCAATAGCAGTCCTGTAAAAACCTTTCTTCTCATCAGCAGCAAATATAGAAAATAAAGGAGGAATGAGAATAATATTCCCCTCAATGCAAAACGCTGAAATTTCAAGACTCCCTTCCTGGATTCATCAGCGGGCAGGCAGCCGGAAGAACTTGTTTAACCGCTACGGCCTTTTCGCGGGGATGGATCCGCAGATCAGTCTACGTTATCGTTAAGGTAGGCATTGTTTTCCCTTAGAACCGGTTCTTTGTCATCATCTGAGGAGAGGGTAAACTTCGATACTCTGCTTTCCTTCTGTGCATCCTCTGATCCGATACTCATATTACGTCGTATATATGCAGGTACGTCCTCGAAGGTATCGATATTCTCCTTCATGGTACTATTGCTGAGACCCTCTTTTTTAAGGATGTTCTGCATGTGCTTTACTTTCCTGAGTGTTGTTGCGGTTTTTTCCTTTTCCTCTTCCGCTATGGCCTGTACCGGTCTTCTTAGCTCATTAATCTCTTCGACATTTTCAAGGTTAAAGTCGAGTTCTCCCTGGATCTCATCCTCGAGGCTGGTGATGATGGCCCCCGATGACTTGTCCCTTACGCTGAAAGCAGGTTCGCCTCTTTCGGGGATCATATGAGGTGGTACCGGGTTCACCGCTGGCAGAAGTTCAACCTTCTGGAGTTTCCTGGCTTTGTTGACCTGGAAGATATCGTTGGCTTCGAAGCCTGTTGCAATTACTGTGACGCTTATGCTCTCGCCAAGGCTCTCGTCCTGTGAAAGGCCCCTGATGATCAGCGCATCATCGGAAGCGGCTTCGTACATATAATCGGTGATCTCACCAAGTTCATCCATGGTCAGTTCGTGTTCACCGGTTCCGGAAGATATATTAATAAGTATGCTTTTTGCGCCCGTGATATCGTTCGAATTAAGCAATGGTGAACTGAGGGCGTTTTCAATGGCCCTGACGGCCCTGTTCTCGCCTGAAGCAGTACCCATACCCATAATGGCAACGCCTGAATTTTTCATGACAGTCTCGACGTCCGCAAAATCGACATTGATATAACCGGCAACCGTAATGATCTCAGCTATACCCTTTACGGCAATGGTCAGAATATCGTCAGCCTTTGAGAAAGCTGATGAAACGCCAAGGTTACCATATATCTCCCTCAGCTTCTCGTTGTTGATCACAAGAAGGGAGTCGACACTATTCTTGAGCTCCGTGAGCCCGTCGATAGCATACCTTATCCTTATCTTTCCTTCCGACTTGAAAGGGATGGTCACCACGGCAATGGTAAGCAGGCCGGCTTCCCTGCAGGCTTTGGCAATCACCGGAATGGCTCCGGTTCCTGTTCCGCCACCCATACCTGTTGTCAGGAAAACCATCCTGGTATTGCCGGAGATGGCATCCATAACGTCGCTGATGTTTTCCATGGCAGCATCCCTTCCGACCTCCGGTTTGCTTCCGGCACCACGGCCTTCGGTAATTGACTCTCCTATCTGGACCTTTACCGGGACCGGGCTTTTTGCCAGGGCCTGGTGGTCAGTGTTGCATACAATGAAGTTGACATCTTTTATCCCCTTGTCAAACATATGGTTAACGGCATTGTTGCCGCCACCTCCTATTCCCAGAACCTTGATAATGGATGATCTCTCGACCGGCAGATCAAAGTTCATAATATCTTCATTCATAATGAATTATTTTAATAGTTTCCGAACAGTAAACATAAACAGTACAACCATATCCCACTGTCAGCTAATCTTCTGATCCTCTACCTCAAAAATCTGACCCAACATGACCTTCAGTCTTTCGGTGATGGAGATCCTTTCTTCTTTCTTTTCCTCCATTCTGACATCCTCCGGCTCGCTTACCGGAGGCTTTTCTTCGCGTGCCACGGTTGGCTCGACCTTTTCCGGTTCTACCTGTTTTCGCTTCGCCGTATATTCTTCCCTTGTACCTGCGTCAAAAGTCTTCTTGTACATCTCAAGGAATTCAAAACCTTTCATTATGAGACCAACACTCGTGGCATACATAGGCTGATTGATCTCATTTCTTCCGGAGCCTGCAAGATGTTCATTCGGCAGTCCTATCCTGACATCCATTGCAGTCTTGAATTTCATCAGCTGCGGAAGATGTTTGAGCATGGCTCCGCCTCCGGTTATGACTATCCCTGCAGCAAGTTTATCGGCATAACCCGAATTCTGGATCTCGAAATTCACAATATCAATTATCTCTTCCATCCTCGACTGGATAATATAGGCCAGGCTTCTGAAGGAGATCTCCTTAGGTTCTCTTCCGCTGATTCCGGGGATAGATACCACCTTGTCTTCAGGAGCAATATCGCCAAGTGCCGAACCGTACTGTATCTTGAGCTGTTCAGCATAGCGCTGCAGGATGGAGCAACCTTCCTTGATATCCTTTGTAACAACGTTACCTCCGAAAGGAATCACGGCTGTATGCCTGATGATGTTGTCGTAATAAACGGCAACGTCGGTGGTTCCTCCTCCGATATCAACCAGTACCACTCCGGCCTCTTTTTCGTCGTCAGTGAGAACCGCCTCTGAAGAAGCAAGGGGTTCGAGAATAAGGTCCTTGACGTTAAGGCCTGCTTTTTTGATACATTTCTCAATGTTCCTGGCTGCTGCCACCTGACCGATCACTATGTGGAAGTTGGCTTCCAGTCTGCGGCCGCACATGCCTATCGGGTTCTTCACTCCCGTTTCGCTGTCGACGATGAAGTTCTGGGGGATGACATGGATTATCTCTTCTCCGATATCGATATGTATCTTGTGCATATCGTCGATCAGTTTGAAGACTTCGTCCTTGTTTATCTCATCTTCATGTGATTCACGGGTTATATAACCCCTGTTTTTCATGCTCTTTATGTGCTGTCCGGCTATACCTACAAAGACCTCGGAGAACACTACCCCCGATCTCTTCTGGACATCCTCGACAGTAGTCTGGATGGCATTGACAGTCTCTTCGATATTGAGGACAACACCTCTTTTTACTCCCCTTGAAACAGCTTTGCTGAGACCCAGGATCTCAACCTTGCCGTTTCCGGTCATTTTTCCGACAATGGCTACGATCTTTGTTGTGCCGATGTCGATTGCTGCTACATACTGTTCCTTATTGTTCATAGTAATGAATATGGTTGTTACTGGTTTCTTCTCCTGCAGACTATCTGGTCTTTATATTCAATGTTTATGTTCGAGTACATGTTCCATCCGACCTCAGGCAATACCTTGTCATAAAAAGCCCTGAGGTTCCGGAACTTATCCTCCATGTCTCCCGTCGTTCCAAGGTGGATGACATGGTTTCCAACCCTTGGTATAAGGTCGATCTCATCGTGTGAATCGACATATATCTGGTCGATCTGTGCCGACCAGAAACTGTCATTATTCAAATAATCCACAAGGTGGTATATATCCTTCAGTATTGTGTTCTTTATGGTTGTATCCAGGACACTGACTCCGTCAAGCATCTGCCGTGAGATATTCACGTTTCCCCCGACTATATGCAACCTGGGTGTGTAAAGATGCCTGCGACGCATCACAACACCTTCCTCGTCGACAAAAAAGTCTCCGCCGTTTTGGGGAATGACCCTCATTACCGGATTGCGCTGATCGGCATAGACATGTAGTTTCCCGTCGATGGTGACGAACACCTCTGCGGTTTTAAGCTCTCTCAGCCCGTGAACCCTCTCTTCAATATCGGAGACCATCAGTTCCTTCACGGGCGTCCCTGCCGGATCTTTTCCCTTTCCGTAAACCAGGTTTGATATTTCCTTTTTGGTCACGAAGGTGAAGTCAGACGAATCGGCAAGGGTGATATTAATTCCGCTGCAGGGTTTTGAGAACGAGGTAATGCCAAAATACACAGGCACTGCAATCAGATAGAGCAGTGGCACAAAGGTCAGTATCCTGTATATTCTCTTCATCTTTCAGTATATCTTTTCATCATTTCCTCAATAGGCTGAACCAGCCTGTCGATACTGCCGGCTCCGATAGTGACGAGCACATCAACAGCTGACATATCAATCTCCGAAAGAATATCTTCCATCCTGAGCATTCTTTTTTTCTCTGATTTCATCTCGTCGAAAATCAGTTGTGATGTGACTCCCGGGATTGGTTTTTCCCTCGCCGGATATACAGGCAGCAATATCGTTTCATCGAGGTTGTCGAGTATTGAGGCAAAGCCCCTGAAGTGATCACGGGTGCGCGAATAGAGATGTGGCTGAAAGATTCCGGTGATTCTTCGTCCCCTGAAGTATTCCCTTACCGAAGTCACGAACGCCCTGATCTCCTCAGGATGGTGTGCATAGTCATCGATATAGGTCAGGCCGGCTGAGTCGAACCTTATATCGAATCTTCTCCTGACTCCCTGAAAAAGAGGAACTGATGACCTTATCTCATCCGGGGTTACGCCGCACTGAAGAGCGACAGCCACTGCGGCAGTCATGTTCTCGAGGTTGATGATTCCGGGGAACCTGAAATGCAGGTCTTCGATTTTCAGTCCTGGTGCCGTTACGCTGAAGCTGTAATAGCCAGGGTTATGCTGCACATCTGAAAGGAGATAATCAGCTCCCTGGTCCGTTCCATATGTCAGGCAGCCTACTCCCTCCGGCACCCTCACCAGCTGCCTTATCCTGCTGTTGACAATTACTTTCCCGCCTTTTTTTATTTTGGCACAGAACTCGTTGTAGGCTTCGATCATCGATTCGTGATCACCATAGATGTCGAGGTGATCGGCATCCATTGAAGTCACCACGGCAATCGACGGTCTGAGCCTGTGAAAGGAGCGATCGAACTCATCAGCTTCCACTACTGTATATTTCCCTTCTCCCCCTATATAGTTTGTGTTGTAGTTTTTAGAGATGCCTCCGAGAAAGGCCGAGCACCCGACAGCCGACTGTTTCAGCAGGTGTGATACCATGGTTGTGACAGTGGTCTTCCCATGGGTGCCTGCGACAGCAATGGTATTGCTGTCATGTGTTATCGCTCCCAGTATTTCTGATCGTTTTGAAACAGGGTAGCCATTTGAACGGAACCATGTAAGGATATTATTATCAGCCGGGATGGCCGGAGTATAAACAATTCTTGTCGTACCGGCATTGGTAACATCCCTGAAGAAGTCGGGAATAGCGGAAACACAATCGTCATCGGTCACCAGGCAGCCTTTTTCAACAAGCCTGTCGGTTATGAAGGAAAGGCTGCGGTCGTATCCTGCGACCCTTAATCCTTTTTCAATAAAAAACAGGGCAAGGGCACTCATTCCTATACCGCCGATGCCGATGAAATATATACCTTCCGTATCTTTGAGATCAATCATTTTCTTACAAGTTTCAGAACCTCACGTGCTATCCTTAAATCCGCATCCCTTTCGGCAAGTTTCCTGATATTCTCTGACAGTCTTTTTCTTTTCTCCCGGTCGGCAACCAGTCTGACTGCCTCAACAATAAGGTTTTTCTCTACCATGTTGTCGGGAATCAGTATTGCTGCCTCACGATCGGCAAGAGCTGCCGCATTCTTTGTCTGGTGATCTTCTGCAACATTCGGCGATGGCACCAGGATGGCAGGTTTTCCCACAAGGCACAGTTCAGATATGGTTCCTGCTCCGGCACGCGACACAATAATATCGGCGGCAGCATAAGCCAGATCCATCCTGTCAATGAAGCCATGCACTGATACATTCCCGCAGAATGAATCAGAAACAAGGCGTTTCACGTTATCGTAATAGTATTTGCCTGTCTGCCAAAGCCACTGGCAATCGCAGTCTCTTAACACCTTAATGCCACCCGAGAGGCAGTTGTTTATACTGCCGGCTCCGAGTGACCCGCCGAGGATCAGTATCACCGGCAGTTTACTGTCGAGCCCGAAATGCTCCATCGCCTCTTTTCTCAGTAACCCGAGATCATCGAAGTTCTGTCGTACCGGGTTTCCTGTCTTTACTATTTTTTCTGAAGGGAAATATTTCTCCATACCGTCGTAGGAGACACAGATCACAGCAGCCTTATCTGAAAGCAGTTTATTAGTCACGCCCGCGTAGCTGTTCTGTTCCTGGATAAGTGTGGGTATTCCCATATTTCCGGCCTGTCTGAGTACCGGTCCGCTTGCATAGCCGCCCACCCCCACTACGACGTCGGGCTTAAAATCCTTTATTATCCTGCGTGCCTTTCCAAGGCTTTTAAGGAGTCTTATGATCACCACGAAGTTTCTCAGCAGGTTTTTCCTGTTGATCCCGGCAACAGGCAGTCCTACTATCTTGTAGCCGTGAGCCGGAATCTTCTCCATCTCCATCCTGCCTTCAGCACCTACAAATAGGATCTCGACATCCGGATCTGTCTTTCTGAGGGCATTGGCAATGGAAATGGCCGGGAAGATATGTCCTCCGGTCCCTCCGCCGCTGATAATTATCCTGTTAGCTCCCTGCGGGTTCATATATCTTTTCTCCTTCATCATTTACCTCATCATCCGAAAGTTCTTCATTTTTGCTTCTGGCATTAACCACCCTGCTGACGCTCAGTATTGCCCCGATTGAAAAGCTCATCATCAGAACAGAGGTTCTGCCCCAGCTTACCATAGGCAAAGTCTGCCCTGTGACAGGGAACAGGCCCACGGCAACCATCATGTTCAGCATAGCCTGAACCACTATCATCACAATGAGCCCGAGTACCATAAAAGCCGGGAAAGCAGTGTCGCACTTTTTGGCAATGACAATTCCCCGGAAAAGCAGTATCATATACAACAGTATAAGGGGTATGGCACCGAAAAGCAGTCCGTACTCCTCGATTATTATTGCAAAAATGAAGTCTGAATTTGACTGCGGAAGCATGTTTCTCTGTGTACTTTTCCCGGGAGCTTTTCCGAAAAGGCCCCCTGTTGAGATTGCTATCTTGGCCTGGTTCGACTGGTAATCATCATCCGGATCCGACTCGCCTGAAAAGAAAGTCTCTATCCTGTTTTTCCATACCTCGACCCTGTTTGCCTTCGACACTACCGACAGCAACATGGCAAAGAGGATCACACCGGCCAGGGCTATCCCGACATAAGCAAAGATAAATTTCATGGGTACTCTTCCCAGAAACAGTATGATCATGCTGATCCCGAACACCATCATTGCCGTCGAAAGGTTTTCAGGCATGATAAGGCCGCAGATAATGGCCACCGGAATCATCATGTATTTGGTTACGATCCGGAAGCTGGTGAGTTCGTTCTGGTATTTAGCCAGCGATCTGGCGAGGTACAAGACAAGTGCCACTTTCGCGACATCTGAAGTCTGGAGCCTGAAGCCGGTTCCCGGGATCTCTATCCATCGTGTTGCCTCATTCACCCTTGAGCCGATCAGGAAGGTCAGAACAAGCAGTCCGGCCGATATAAGCAGGAAGAGTCCGGCCAGTGAGGAATAGATCCTGTACGGGAGGTAGTGGACCACGACTATTATGACAAGGCTGAGTAAGAGCATAAAGAACTGGCTCCGAAGAAAATATGTTGTATTGCCTCCGTATTTGGTGAAAGCCAGTCCGGCCGAGGAACTGTAGACAGCAAGCAGGGAATAGATCATAAAAACGGCTACCAGAGCCCATATGACCCTGTCGCCCTTAAATGTCTTTATGAACCATCCCTTATCCATAGTAGATTTTAATTACAGATTACAGATTACGGACTGCGGCCTTGAACTGTCTTCCGCGATCCTCATAGTTTTCAAAAAGATCAAAGCTGGCACAGGCCGGGGAAAGCAGGACGGTCTGCCCTTTTTTTGCAAGGTAGTATGATGACCTTACGGCTTCTTCCATCGAAGTGGTTTCAACAATAGTGGGTACTTTGTCAGAAAAAGCTTCAATGATCTTTTTGTTATCCTTTCCAAGGCAAACGATAGCCCTTACCTTCTGTTTTACCACCTGGAACAGTTCGGAGTAATCGTTACCCTTGTCGATACCACCTGCTATCCAGACAACATCGGTCTCCATACACTCAAGGGCATACCATGTGGAATTTACATTGGTTCCCTTGGAATCGTTAATGAAGTGGATGCCTGCAACGGAAATGACAGGTTCGAGCCGGTGTTCAACACCCTGAAAATCGGCAAGGCTTTCCCTGATAATATCCTTGCGTATGTTCAGGACTTGTCCGGTGATGGCCGCAGCCATCGAGTTGAATACATTATGGCGGCCCTTTAAAGCCAGATCATGTATGGTCATAAGGTCGGTTTTATTTGGGTAATCAATTATTATTTTCTCTTCGTCGATAAAAGCACCCATCCCTTCGCGGGTTGTGGTTGAGAATGGAAGCCGGATCATGTTGAAGTCCGCTTTCGTGAGCTCTGATCTGATAATGGGATCGTCGGCCCAGTAGATGAAATAATCCGTAACACGCTGATTCCTGGTAACCCTCATTTTTGAATCGACGTAGTTCTGAAGATTATAACCATACCTGTCGAGGTGGTCGGGAGTAATATTCATCAGTATGGCTATATCAGCCCTGAAATCATACATCCCGTCGAGCTGGAAGCTGCTCAGCTCGATAACATAGTAGTCGTAGTCCCTTTCGGCAACTGCCATTGCAAAGCTGTTACCCACATTGCCTGTCATAGCAACATCCAGGCCTGCCTTTTTCAGTATATGACAGATAAGGTTCGTAACGGTTGTCTTGCCGTTGCTTCCGGTCACACAAATCTTTTTCCCCGATGCATATCTTCCGGCAAATTCGATCTCGGAAATGACAGGGATACCTTTTTCCCTGAGGCTTTTTACAAGAGGAGAGCTTTCAGGTACACCGGGACTTTTTATAACCTCTGAAGCTGTCATTATCTCATCCGTACTGTGTTTACCTTCCTCCCATCTTATACTGTTGTCGTCAAGGATCTTTTTGTATTTGTCCTTTATCATGCCGAAGTCAGAGACAAATACGTCAAAGCCCTTTTTAAGGGCCAGCACTGCCGATCCTGCTCCACTTTCACCTGCACCGAGTACCACAATCTTCTTTTTCATCGGACTATCTGATCTTTAGTGTAACTATGCTTATCACTGCCAGGATGATGGCCACTATCCAGAACCTGGTAACTATCTTGGGTTCAGGATATCCTTTTTTCTGGTAATGATGATGGAGGGGGGCCATGAGGAAAACTCTCCGCCCTTCTCCGTATTTTCTTTTTGTTCTTTTAAACCAGGCCACCTGGAGGACCACTGAAAGGTTCTCGGCCAGAAAGATCCCGCACAGGACGGGAATCAGCAGTTCCTTCCTTATTATTACGGCAAAGACTGCAATTATACCACCAAGGGCAAGGCTGCCTGTATCTCCCATAAAGACCTGTGCCGGAAATGAGTTGTACCAGAGGAAACCTATTGTGGCCCCGATAAAGGCGCTGGCATATATAACAAGCTCTGCCGAGTCGGGGATGTACATGATGTTCAGATAATCGGCATAGATCATGTTACTCGATACGTAGGCAAGAATGCCAAGGGCGGCTCCTATTATAGCCGATACGCCTGTCGCCAGCCCGTCGAGTCCATCTGTAAGGTTAGCCCCGTTTGAAACGGCAGTGACTATGAAGATCACCACGGCCACAAACACAAGCCATGTCCAGAATTCCCTGTGCTCTTCAGGAATGAAGGCCACGAGCCATGAATAGTTGAATTCATTGTTCTTGACGAAAGGGATGGTGGTCTTGGTCGACTTTCTCTCAGCTGTTATCTCTCCCTGGGGAACCGACTGTCCCTGAGGATCCAGGAGCTCAACCCGCTCACGGGGCGAGAGTTCCGACATGTTTACCTTTTCAATGATGATAGCTTCATCACTGAAGTATAGCGTGAGACCGACAATAAGTCCGAGAACGATCTGCCCGGCGATCTTGAACCGGCCGGCAAGACCTTCTTTGTTCTTTTTAAAGATCTTGATATAGTCGTCAACAAACCCGATCAACCCTAACCAGATGGTTGTTAACAACATAAGTATGACATATATATTATCGAGTCTCGCAAACAAAAGAACAGGAACTGTAATTGAAGTCAGAATAATGATTCCTCCCATTGAAGGTGTCCCACTTTTCTGATACTGGCCTTCAAGTCCAAGATCCCTGACTACTTCACCTATCTGTTTAACCTGGAGGTACCTGATAATCTTCTTGCCTATAAGCAGGGCAATGATGAGTGAGGTTATCACCGACAGGGCCGACCTGAATGATATATACTGGAACATTCCGGCTCCGGGTATATTCAGTTCTTCGAGATATTTAAACAGATAGTAAAGCATTTCGCCGTTATTTATTTAAGCTGAAAAGCAGCTTTAAGTTCTTCCCTGTCATCAAAATGGTGTTTCACTCCCTTCACATCCTGGTAGGTCTCATGGCCCTTTCCGGCCACCAGTATTATATCACCCGGATTAGCCAGCATCACGGCGGTTCTGATGGCCTGCCGTCTGTCACTTATCCTGAGAGTCTTCTTCTTTAGTTCAGGAACAATACCGCTTTCCATATCGTCGAGTATCTTCTCAGGGTCTTCTGTCCTCGGGTTATCTGAGGTAAGAATCAGTTTTGAACTACCTTCCGCAGATATGGCTGCCATTTTCGGACGTTTGGTTTTGTCGCGGTCCCCTCCTGCCCCGACAACGGTTATCAGCTGGCAGTTACTCTCTCTCATCCTGTTTATTGTTTCGATGACATTGAGAAGGGCATCAGGTGTATGGGCATAGTCGACAAGTCCGTTTATACCGGTCGGCGAAGTCACAGTCTCAAGCCTCCCCGCAACGGGTCTCAGGTCGCTGAGAACTTTCAGTATCTCCTGCCTGTCTGCACCCAGAATTTCTGAAGCGGCACAGACTGCAAGAAGGTTTGATGCGTTGAACTCACCCACGAACCGTGTCCATACTTCATTCCCCTGGATCTTCATGGCCATTCCATCGAAGGTCTGTTCAACGATCCCCCCCCTGAAATCAGCCATTTCCCTTATCGAAAAGGTAAAGTGACGGCCATTGCAGTTCTGGAGCATCACCTTGCCGTTCCTGTCATCGATGTTGACCAGGGCAAAGGCGTCGTGAGACAATGAATCAAAGAATTGTTTCTTTGCCTCAAGGTAAGCGGCAAAAGTCTTGTGATAGTCGAGGTGGTCATGCGTAAGGTTGGTGAAAATCCCTCCGGCAAAGACAAGTCCGGCAATTCTCTGCTGGTGAATAGCATGTGAGCTAACTTCCATAAAAACATAATCACAGCCGCTCTCAACCATTTCAGCCATAATCCGGTTAAGCTGAACCGGATCGGGTGTAGTATGTGTTGCCGGAAGTTCAAGACCTGCCACATAGTTACAGACAGTCGAGAAGAGTCCGCATTTATATCCCAGTGCCGTAAACATCCTGTAAAGGAGTGTGGCTATGGTTGTTTTTCCGTTGGTACCGGTAACTCCAACCAGTTTCATTGAGGAGGAAGGATTGTCGTAAAAGCCTGAAGCCGCAATTCCAAGGGCCGATGCTGAATCATCTGTAAGAATCCAGCATACGGAACTCCGGGGATTGGCAGGAAGCTTCTCACAGATCACTGCTGATGCTCCGGCATCCACTGCCATCGGTATGAAATCGTGCCCGTCGCTGGTGGTTCCTCTGACCGCAACAAAGAGTGCTCCCGGTGCCACCTTTCTGGAGTCAAACTCCACACTGGCAACTTCTGCGTTGTAGTCTCCCGTTACAGAGATTACATTAACTCCCTTAAGCAAATCACTAATCCTTTTCATATCACATATTCAAATCAAGAGAAACGACACTACCCTGATTAACCCTTGCACCATGTTCGGGCGATTGACGGAGAACCTTGCCGCGACCGTTGTAGCGGACCCTTAATCCCGAATTCTCAAGCAGGTATATTGCATCTCTGAGACTCATGCCCCTGACATCGGGAACAAGTCCCTGCTTCACCCCGACACCTACAAGCCGTACTGTATCGCCGCTCTCACGGGTGGCAACCCAGTCCTCTTTTGAAGTTCTTCTGTACCTTACATCAAGGTCTCCAAGTACCTCATCAATATCATCCCTGAAGCCATTACCTGCTTCGGGTGCGGAGGCGATCCGGCTGTTCTTTTTATCATTTTTGAAGTCGCGGTAGAAATTCGTCGCGTATACCTTATCGGCTATTTCCCTGAAGACATTGCCGGCAACTATATTTCCGTAATAGACACCGTTGGAAGGAGCATTGATGACAACGATACAGGAATAAAGCGGATTTTCAGCCGGGAAGTAGCCCACAAATGAGGCCTGGTACGAGATTGCCGATCCCTGCCTGTAACCCCGGTTACCTTTTGCTATCTGGGCAGTACCGGTTTTACCGGCTATACTGTAGTTTGAATTTTTAAGGTTTATTGCAGTGCCTTCCTCCACAACGCCCTCCATCATTTTTTTTGCCTTGTTAATGGTCGACCTCGATGCTATTGAGTTGACGATGACATGGGTGCCAAAGCTCTTTACAATCCTTCCGTTATGGAGAACCTCCGTGACAAACCGGGGACGCATCATGCGGCCATCATTGGCAACTGCATTATAGAAAGTAAGTATCTGAAGGGGCGTCATCAGCACTTCATAGCCGTGTGACATCATTGGCAGGGACAATCCCGACCATAGTTTGTCACCGGGGTACCTGATAACTGGTGTTCCCTCGCCCTTGATCTGAATATCAAGTTTCTGATTAAGCCTCATGGCGTACAGCCGGTTCACAAAATCTCTCGGTTTATCCTTATAATTCTCAAAAATTATTTTTGAGGTCCCCACGTTTGACGATTTTTCAAAGACTTCCTTTACAGTTATCTTGCCATAGCCACCTTCCCTTGTATCCCTTATCACCTTATCGTAATACTTAACGGTACCATTTCCGGTGTCGACGATATCGCCCGTGTCAACTACTCCGTCCTCGATTGCTGCCATCAGGGCCGGAAGCTTGAATGTAGATCCTGGTTCGGTACTTTCTCCGATAGCATAGTTGTAGGTCTCACGGTATTCACCATCACTGCCTATTTCAAGGTTTGCAATGGCCCTGACATCACCGGTCTCCACTTCCATCAGCACGGCACATCCATGATGCGCGTTGTTTCTTTTCAACTGTTCCAGAAGTGCGCTGCTGGCGACATCCTGAAGGTCAATATCCAATGTGGTAACCACATCATCTCCGTCATGCGAATTGACTGAATGCAGGTCATTGACTGTGATCCAGTCTCCCCCGGCAAGTCTCTGCTTGACAACAAGCCCGTTTTTGCCGGCAAGGCTCTTGTTGAACGAACCTTCGATGCCAACTACCGTTCCTTCTTCAGCCTGGCTCAGGTAACCTATTGTACGTGCTGCAAGAAGGTCATGCGGTAAAATCCTTCTGTTCTCGGGTTCGACAACCATGCCGCCCCTGTACTGACCCTCCCTGAAGATCGGAAGTTCCCGGATTTTCTTAAGAGAGGCATAGTCAACCTTTCTTTTTACAAGGAAGTAGCGGTCACCTCTTTTCCGCGCTGCAGTGATAACCGATTTCCATCCGGCTGCCGATCTCCCGCCAAGGTACTTCGACAATCCGGCCGACAGCCCTTCGATGCCCTTTGACCATGTGGCCGCAGACATACCGGAGCTGCGTGTATCCATGTATATGGTATAATAGGGTACTGAAGTGGCCAGAAGCCGGCCATCGTGTGACAGAATGTCACCCCTGGCAGCAGGTTCCTCAACAGTCTGATATATATACTTCTCACTCATATCCGACCACTTACCTCTCTCAATGGTCTGCAGAACGATGATCCTGATGAGGATAGCAACGGCAAGAAGAGCAAATACGGAATAAACCAATCCGCTGCGCCATACTATTTCATCTCTTACTGCCATACATCCTTCTATTTATCTACAACAAGCTTATATGGGGGAACCTTCAGTTCTTCAAGACCCAGTCCTTTTTCCCTGACAAGATGGAAGACTTCCGACTGTTTGCTGAGCCGGATAAGTTCGGCGGAGGTGGCAAGCGACTCGGCCCTCAGATCCCTTACTTCCCTGCCCACACTGGCAAGCTCCCTTGTGATTTTTTCGGCATGGAACCTGTTGGCAATATAGACTGCCGTTACCAGTGTCAGGAAGAGGATGAATCCGAAGTTCCTGAACAATATCCTGTCAGACACCATGCTTCCGCTGATCAGTTCCTTGATATAGCTGCCAGCCTTCGATTGCTTCCCCTTTCCGGCCTTTCCTGATGTTCCTGCTTCCTTTGTCATATCTTTTCGGCAATCCTTAATCTTGCACTGCGTGCCCTGTTGTTCCTGGCCACTTCCTCTTCACCCGGGGTGATTCCCCTTTTGGTGACTGAACGGAAGGGGGTAATAAGATTCCCGTAAAAATCCTTCTGTTCCATACCCTCAAAGTTTCCGGTCTTCATAAAGTTCTTCACCAGGCGGTCTTCGAGTGAATGGTATGTAATTACAACCAGACGGCCACCTCTTTTCAATACACACGGGACCTGCTCAAGCATCTCTTTCAGATAGTCTATCTCGTGGTTCACCGTTATGCGCAGAGCCTGAAACAACCTGGCATAGAATTTATGCTGCTGACCCGAAGGAGCAAGTTTCCCGGTCGCCTCCATAAGGTCGTTCACAGTTTTTAGGGGCCGTAAAAGCCGGGCCTTCACTATCTCCCTGGCTATCCTCCTGGAGTTTGTTAGTTCACCATAGTTATAGAAGATATCTGCCAGGGCTGCCTCATCAAGGTTGTTAAGGAGATCGGCTGCGGTGGTCGATGACGAACGGTTCATCCTCATGTCGAGAGGAGCATCGTACCGGAAGGTAAAGCCCCTTCCGGGTACATCAAACTGATGGAACGACACTCCCAGGTCGGCAATGATCCCATCGACCTGGTCTATCCCGTTGAAAAGTAAATTATTTCTGAGGAACCTGAAGTTCTGGTTGAGGAAGAGGAGTCTTTCATCGGCGGGAACATTGGCCACGGCGTCTTCATCCTGGTCAAATGCTATCAGCCTTCCGGTGCCAAGCCTCTCAAGGATCTTCATTGAATGGCCACCGCCGCCAAAGGTGACGTCAACATAGACTCCGTCAGAACTGATATTGAGCCCTTCGATACTCTCATCAAGCAATGCAGGTACATGATAGACCATTACTCACCAGACTCATTTATATTTCCACCCATTAGTTTTTCAGCCAGATCGGCAAAATCGCCGGCAGACATTCCGATCTTTTCATACTCATCTGCTGCCCATATCTCAATTCTGCCATCCTGACCTGCAAGCACCACATCCCTTTCTGCCCCTATAAGATCAAACAACCTCCTGGGTACAAGCACCCTGTTGCTGCTGTCGAGGGCCAGTTCGGCCGTTCCTTTGAAAAAGTTCCTTAGAAACATATTATGCTCACGGTTATAAGGATTTAACCTCTTCCGTATTTTCTCAATCTGCCTGTTCCAGTCATCCATGGAATAAAGCACCAGGCAGTTCTCAAATATGTCTTTTCGTACCACAAAGTGATCCTGTGCAGCAGCAGGCATCTGCTTCTTGAATGCCACGGGCAGGATTATCCTCCCCTTGACATCCACCTTGCACACGTAATCTCCTATAAATGTGGCCATAACCTTTTTCAGCAATTAAAATGCTAAAATAAGAAAAAAATATCCACTTACCCCCACTTTACTCCACTATTTTTTACCGTATTGTTGATAACTTTTACTGTCTGACCTACCCTGACAGTCAGCCATGTCGGCTAAAAACCTGTCCATCTTTCCGGAAATACAGGAATGGTGGCGACTTTACCGAGGTGATACCTGCAGTTATTACGCATTTTCAAGCCCGCTGTTATTCAAAAATTATAACTTTGAATCTGTAAAAAGTGATTTATGACTGAAATTCAGGAAGGGGAAGGCCCTGGAGCGATGAAGATTGATGTAAGGGAAGTATTAAGGTCGAAGAACGCGGCACTTGAAAAGTTTGTTCCGGGGTTTATGATAAGCTATCTCAGGAGGATAGTTCACCAGGACGAGATCAATGAGTTCCTGCAAAGGGCCGGGCATCTGAAGGATGACGAATTCATAAAGGCGGGGCTCGAATTTTTCGGAATCTCGTATAATGTTACCGGGAGTGAGAACATACCCCCGTCGGGGAGGTATATTTTTGTTTCAAATCATCCGCTCGGTGGGCTTGATGGTCTGGTTTTCATCCATGAGTTGTCAAAGCATTATCCAGGGATAAAATTCCCTGTGAACGATATACTGATGAACCTCACCAACCTGTCGGGCATCTTCCTTCCTGTCAATAAACACGGCGCTCAGGAGAGAACTTCGGCCAGGCTTCTTGAGGATGCCTATGCATCTGACAACCAGATTCTTTACTTTCCGGCAGGCTTGTGTTCAAGAAAGAAGAAAGGAGTGATCAGGGATCTTCAATGGCACAAGAGTTTTATCACAAAATCGGTACAGTACCAGAGAGATGTGGTGCCCTGCTTTTTTTCGGGAAGGAACTCTGACTTTTTCTATAATCTCTCAAACATCAGAAAGTTTCTTGGCATAAAAGCAAATATCGAGATGTTGTATCTGGCCGATGAGTTGTTTCGTCAGAAGGGAAAGACCATCAGCCTTTCTTTCGGTTCTCCCGTCTCATGGATGACCTTCGAAAGGACCAAAAAAGCAGTTGAATGGGCTGATTGGGTTAAGTCGTTAAGTTATTCTCTGGGCTCAAAGACACCGGCCTGATATTATATTGAAAAAATTTCTACATTGCGCCTTCTTTTTCCGTTTTTTTTGGAGATTTATTATACGTAATTTCATTTACATGAAACCAATTGCCCAAAGGCTGCCTGTTGACCAGATCATGGCGGAACTTACAAAAGAAAGGCTTCTGAGGCGGACCAACAATGCCAACAATGAAGTTTATATTTTCGACAACAACAGTTCTCCGGTGCTTATGCAGGAGGTCGGAAGGGTCAGGGAAATTACCTTCAGACATGCAGGAGGGGGCACAGGCGAAGAACTTGATATTGACCATTTTGATACCATGGCCGATTCTCCCCAGCAGCAACTGATAGTCTGGGACCCTGAAAACCGTGAGGTCATAGGAGGATACAGATACTATTTAAATCCAAAAGGGTGCAAGGACTGT
Source organism: uncultured Rikenellaceae bacterium (assembly GCA_964494045.1). Classification (GTDB taxonomy): domain Bacteria; phylum Bacteroidota; class Bacteroidia; order Bacteroidales; family VadinHA17; genus LD21. Next base: position 9,202 of record CAZBQM010000029.1, on the reverse strand, counting down.
GACATAACAAAACTTGCCTCTTCATCCTATTTCAACTTCTCCGAGAAGTTCATGATAAAGTATTTCCCTCATCTGATGGAACTCGGGCGGTCATTTGTAAGACCCGAATACCAGTCGAGGACGATGGGCAGGAAGAGTCTGTTTGCGCTCGACAACCTGTGGGACGGTCTGGGAGCCCTGGTTCTTGACAATCATCATATAAAATATCTTTTCGGAAAGGTTACCATGTACCCGCATTTCAACCAGAAGGCAAGGAATATGATCCTTTACTTCCTTAAGCGGCATTTCGACGATCCCGACAGGCTGGTCACCCCAATAGAACCGGCCGACATTGATATCCACGAGGATGAGATGAAGAAGTTATTCAGGGGCTGGAGGTACAAGGATAACTACAAGATCCTTTCGCGCGAAGTAAGGAACCTCGACGAAACCATACCTCCGCTTATTAATGCCTATATGGGATTATCGCCGACCATGCGCACCTTCGGTACCTTTATAAACCATCATTTCGGCAATGTAGAGGAAACGGGTATTATGATAACACTGAGGGATATTTATGTTGAGAAAATCAACAGACATCTTGCATCATACAAGAAAGACTTTGAGATCAACTGGTTCTCACATGAGAATCAGTAGGCTCTGATATTCCTTCCCTCCATATAGTTAATAAACGACTGGTTGGCTACCTTGTTACCCCCCGGAGTCGGGTAGTTGCCTGTAAAATACCAGTCGCCCAGATGTCCGGGGCATGCCTCGTGTAAACCTTCGATCGACTGGAAGACTATCTCCACCTGTGTCTTTATCTCATCCGTCTTAAGCATCGCTGCAATCTTGCGCGAAATATCATCAGGGCACAGGGGCTTGTAGATCTCCTTAACCAGGTTTCTGATTTCATCAACAGGTTTTTTAAGTTCTTCCCTGGCCTGACCATATACTTCACTGATGAGCGATTCCCTTCCTGATTCCTTCAGGATTTCAATAGCCGCCCTGAAGGCAATGAAGTCACCCAGCCTGGCCATATCTATTCCGTAACAGTCGGGGTATCTAAGCTGGGGAGAAGAAGAAACCACGACAATCTTTCTGGGATCGAGCCTGTTGAGTATCTTTATAATACTCTTTTTCAGGGTAGTACCCCTGACAATCGAATCATCTATCACCACCAGGTTATCAATATTCCTGCGTATAACACCGTATGTTACATCGTATACATGTCCCACAAGATCATCCCTGCTTGTGTCTTCCGTGATAAAGGTTCTCAGTTTGACATCTTTCACTGCAATTTTTTCAACCCTTGGCCGCTGACTCATGATCTTTTCGAGTTCATCCCTGGTCAGTGTGTCTTTACGCGATATAATCTCCTCTGTCTTGGCCCTGTTGAGATAATCCTCCACTCCCTTGACCAGTCCGTAGAAAGCGCTTTCTGCAGTGTTTGGTATATATGAGAATACCGTATTTTCAATATCATAATCCACAGTCTTCAGAACGCGATCGGCAAGCAGTTCCCCCAGCTTTTTCCTTTCCCTGTAGATATCCCTGTCGGTTCCTCTTGAGAAGTAGATCCTCTCGAAGGAGCATTTCCTTGGGGCTACCTCATCCCTGATCTTTTCGATTGATGTATTTCCGTCAGCCTTTATGACTATTGCTGAAGCCGGGGGCAGTTCAGGCACCTCATCGGCCTTGAGCTTGAAGATGGTCTGCAACACCGGTCTTTCCGATGCAACCACAACGATTTCGTCGTTTATATGATAGAAAGCCGGTCTGATACCTGCAGGATCTCTCATTACAAAGGCATCACCATGTCCCACCATTCCGGCCATGGCATAGCCACCATCCCAGTTGCGACTTGCTTTTCTCAGTACAGTCAACAGATCAAGGTTCTTCTCGATGAGGGGAGTAATTTCTCTTTTTGAATATCCCTGTTCCTTAAAGATTCTGAATACCCTTTCGTTTTCCTCATCGAGCCTGTGACCGACATTTTCAAGTATGGTAACCGTATCTGAAAAATCAACCGGATTCTGGCCGAGGTCTATCAGACTGCCAAAGATCTCGCTCACGTTGGTAAGGTTGAAATTTCCGGCCATAACAAGGTTGCGCGACCTCCAGTTGTTCTCACGGCTCACCGGGTGAACGTAATCGATATTATAGTTGCCATAGGTTCCGTAACGCAGATGACCAAGGTAGATATCGCAGGCATAGGGCACATTTTTCCTTATGAAGTCAGGATCCTTCAGATCCTTTCCGTATCTGGCCCGTAAAACATCAATATCCTCGTAGATCAGGGAGAAAATTTCCTTTATGGGATTGACCTTGTTCGATCTCTGGCGGAAGATGTAACGGTGGCCGGGCTGTACATTCATCTTTATTCCCGCTATTCCGGCGCCATCCTGTCCCCTGTTGTGCTGTTTCTCCATCATCAGGTACATCTTCTGAAGGCCCCAGTCCCACGAACCGTATTTGTCCAAATAGTATTCAAGCGGCTTTCGCAGTCTTAACATCGCGATGCCACATTCATGTTTGATACTATCACTCATATTTAATTATTAATCCGGTCGGGAAAATTGATCTTGTCGGGAACAAGATATGCTCCCGGAAAGATTTTACGGACCATTAGCAGATACTTTGTGGCTTCCGATTTGCTCCGGAAATCGCCAGCCCTCACCTTGTAGTAACTGGGAGAATCAAAAAAGGCGTATGTTTTAACCTCCGGGAAATTGTTTATAAACTCCTGCCTGGCTTTGCCCGACTCTTCCCTCGCGGAACGGTCGGGACTGCTGAAGAACTGGATCCTGAATCCATCCATCCCACCAGAATGTCTTGCCGAAGTTATGTATCTGCTAATCAGCGAATCGATCATAGGATCCTGGTTGATTTTTAAGCGGCCGCCACCAGTATCAGAATCCCTCCTGAAGAGTTCTCCCGTGCTTGTAAAGCCCTGAGCATTTCCATCAGGACTTAACAGGAACAAGAGAGTGAAAAGAAAAAGTGCTTTCCTGATCATGCGGCAAAATTAATAAATCAACATTATAAAATTCATGTTCTCACATGAAAATTACAGTATCCTGCCGATACGGGAGCTTATTCGAGTTCGGCTGCCAGCTCATCAGTGATCTCCAGGTTGTGATAGACATTCTGGATGTCATCATCATCCTCGAGAACATCGATAAACCTCAGCACTTTTTTGGCTGAATCGATATCGAGCTGTTTTGTCAAATTGGGGACTCTCTTAAGAGCGGCTTCTTCGGGAGAAATACCCAGCTCATTGAGTTTCTTGTTAAGGCTGCCGAAATCTTCAAGAGCGCAGGTTACCACTATCCTGTCATCATCAGAATCAAACTCCTCAGCTCCTGCATCAATGAGTTCAAGTTCAAGTTCTTCTGCAGACAGACCTTCATTTTTGATTATGAAAACCCCTTTTCTTTCAAAGAAAGAACTCAATGAACCGTTTGTTCCCAGTTTCCCGCCATATTTATTGAAAGCTGACCTGACTGAGGCAACTGTACGGTTGTTATTGTCGGTCAGACATTCGGCAAAAATGGCAATCCCTCCGGGAGCATAGCCCTCGAATGAGGTTTCTATATAAGTAGCTGCATCGGAACCCACGGCCTTCTTTATGGCCCTTTCAATATTATCCTTGGGCATATTGGCACCCTTGGCATTCTGAACTGCCAGCCTGAGCCTCGCATTGGAATCAGGATCTCCACCACCTTCCTTGGCAGCTATAATTATTTCCTTGATGATTTTGGTGAAAATTTTCCCTCTTTTTGCATCAATTGCGCCTTTTTTTCGCTTGATCGTGGACCATTTATTATGACCTGACATATAGAATGAGTTTAATTTGACACTGCAAAATTAAATAATTCTTTAATTCCTCATTCATACTTTTTACTTTTGTGCCGGAGTTTTAGCCATAGTTTAATGGTGCTTACGGAAAGACTTAGTTACCACCGGTGACCAAATGGTCTGAACTCCCTGAAAAAAAAAAGGAACTTGAACAGGAAAGTATATATCGAGACCTATGGCTGCCAGATGAATGTTGCAGACAGTGAAGTTGTTGCTTCAATCCTCACCTCTGAAGGCTATACCATGACAAGTGATTTTGATGATGCCGGGATAATTCTGATCAATACCTGTTCAATCAGGGATAATGCTGAACAGAAAATCTGGAGCAGGCTGAAAGCACTCGGACATCTTAAGAGAAAGCAGCGTCCGCTGCTTGTCGGGCTCATAGGTTGTATGGCCGAGAGACTAAGGGAAAAGGTCATTGAAAGGGAGGGCCTGGTCGACCTGGTCGCAGGTCCCGATGCCTACCGCTCATTGCCCCTCCTGCTGGCCAATGCAGAATCAGGCCATAAAGCAGTAAATGTACTTCTGTCGAGGGAGGAAACCTATGGAGATATAGATCCCGTGAGGATGGACAGGAATTCAGTCACTTCATTCATATCAATAATGAGGGGCTGTAATAATATGTGCTCCTACTGTGTCGTCCCTTATGTGAGAGGGGCCGAGAGGAGCCGTGATCCTGAGACAATTGTCAGGGAAGCCGGTATCCTTGTCAAAAAAGGATACAGGGAGGTGACTCTTCTGGGCCAGAATGTCGATTCATACAGATGGCAGAGTGAGGACAAAACCACCGGATTCCCCGGGCTTCTTGAAAAAGTGGCTGAGTTGGATCCCCTGCTCAGGGTACGCTTTTCAACGTCTCACCCCAAAGACATGTCGGACGAACTGCTCATGGTAATGGCAAAACATCCCAACATTTGCAGACATATTCACCTTCCTGCCCAGAGCGGAAGTTCAAGGATATTAAAGCTTATGAACAGGGGATATACCAGGGAATGGTATATCGAAAGGATCGAAGCCATACACAGGATAATTCCCGACTGTGCCATCTCCACCGATATAATCTCCGGTTTCTGCACTGAAACAGAGGAAGATCACAGGGATACATTGTCACTTATGGAGTATGTGGGCTATGACTTTGCCTACATGTTCAAATACAGTGAAAGGCCGGGGACAAAGGCGGCCAGGAAATATCCCGATGATGTTCCTGACGAAGTCAAGACAAAAAGGCTGAATGAAATAATTGCCCTGCAGAACAGGCTGTCGGCAAAATCTAAAAAACAGGATGTTGGCAGGATATATGAAGTCCTCATCGAAGGGACATCCAAAAGATCATCGGATCAACTGTCCGGAAGAACTTCACAGAACAAGGTGGTTGTCTTCCCGGGAAATGGACTGGGTAAAGGTCAATATGTCAGTGTTCTGGTTGAAAAACATACTTCTGCAACACTTATCGGGAAAATTGTCTGATTTTATAGTTATTTTTACTTCCGGTCTTCGTACCTTTAACATCAGGAACAAATCAACCTATAATCACGAAAAATGAAATTCAGATTTATTTTATTAGTCATCCTCCCCTTTCTCTTTACCCTTGAAACGCCCGCACAGAAGCCTCCGAAGAAGATAGAGATTAGCGGGAAGGTAACCGATCTGACTGGAAATCCGGTACAGGGCGCCATTATTATGATTGATGGTCAGAACACCAGCTGGAAGACAAACAGCAATGGCATGTATAAGGTAAAGGTTGTGCCCGGTGTGAAGCAGATAGGTGTTTTCACTCTTGTTGCCGGAGTTAAGGAAGAATCTGTGGAAGGCAGAAACGTCATCGACTTCAGCCTCGACAAATCAGTACCTTCAGGAAAGATCGGAGAAGAGGAACAGCAAATGGTTAGTGCCGGCTATGCGGGATCGAAGAAAAAAGACCTCTCCCAATCCGCCACTTCGACCGATGTCACCGGCAAACAGTACGCCTCTTTTTCCTCTATCTATGAAATGCTGAGGACCATCCCCGGCGTTCAGGTATCAGGATCAAATGTAACCGTCAGGGGCGTTCAGACAACGGGTGCTTCAGGTCCCTTATTCGTCGTGAACGGCACTCCGGTAAGAACAATAAGTCATCTCGATCCTGCCATGGTAAAATCGATAGAAGTGCTGAAAGGCCCTTCGGCTACGATTTACGGACTCGAAGGAGCCAATGGTGTTATCATTATCAAACTCAAGGGAGCCGAATAATCCGGACTCTCCGGTTTATTCTTTTTTCCCGGGGCAGGTTTTTATATGAAGCTCATCCAACTGTTTTCCCGATATGGGTGCAGGAGTGTCGAGCATAACATCGCGGCCCGAATTGTTTTTAGGGAAGGCAATAAAATCGCGAATTGAATCCTGTCCACCGAACATAGCCACCAGGCGGTCGAAGCCAAAGGCTATTCCTCCGTGAGGCGGAGCACCGTACCTGAATGCATTGAGCAGGAAGCCGAATTGTTCATTGGCTTCTTCATCACTGAACCCAAGGGCTTTAAACATCATCTTCTGAACGGAAGCATCGTGGATCCTTATAGATCCTCCTCCGATCTCAACCCCGTTGATGACAAGGTCATAGGCATCGGCCCTTACCCTGCCGGGATCAGTTTCCATAAACTGAAGGTCAGATGGTACCGGCGATGTAAAAGGATGATGCATGGCAAAATACCTTCCGCTCTCCTCATCCCATTCAAGAAGCGGGAAATCAACAACCCAGAGAGGAACAAACACATCTTTTTTCCTCAGTCCCAGCCTGTTCCCCATCTCGAGCCTGAGTTCGCACAGCGCCTGAAGAGTCTTCTTCTTCTCTCCTGAAAGAATCAGTATAAGGTCTCCCGGCTTTGCGCCAGTCACCGAGATGATACCTGCAAGCTTTTCTGCTGAAAGGTACTTGTCGGCCGACGATTTAAGAGTGCCGTCGGAAGAATATTTGATATAGACCAGTCCCCTGGCTCCTACCTGGGGTTTGCGAACAAAATCCGTAAGTTCATCCGTCTGCTTCCTTGAATAATCAGAACAACCCTCTGCACATATGGCTCCGGTATACTCGGCCGAGTCAAAGACCGGAAATCCCAAACCCTTTACAGTGGTACTAAGGTCGACAAAACTCATACCGAAACGCAGATCGGGCTTATCGCTGCCATATGATTCCATGGCTTCGCTGAATGGCATACGGCGGAAGGGTTCACTGAATTCAACACCCCTTATCTGCCTGAAAAGATGCCTGGCCAGACCCTCGAAGGTATTGAGAATGTCTTCCCTTTCAACAAACGACATTTCACAGTCGATCTGCGTGAACTCAGGCTGACGGTCGGCCCTGAGATCCTCATCCCTGAAACACTTGACAATCTGAAAATAACGGTCAAAGCCGGCAACCATCAGAAGCTGTTTTAATGTCTGGGGCGACTGGGGAAGTGCATAAAAGGTACCCGGCTGCATCCTCGAGGGCACAACAAAGTCGCGGGCCCCTTCAGGTGTCGACTTGATAAGAACAGGAGTTTCAACCTCGACAAAACCCGAGGCATCCATAAATTTCCTTGTCTCCTGGGCCATCCGGTGCCTGAGTAATATATTGTTCTTGACACTGTTTCTCCTCAGATCAAGATAACGGTACTTCATCCTGAGCTCTTCTCCCCCGTCAGTCTCCTCTTCAATGGTAAAAGGAGGAATCTCACTACGGTTAAGAACATTCAGCTCCCTTACTTCGATCTCTATCTCTCCTGTCGGGATCTTCATGTTCTTGTTGCTTCTTTCCCTTACAAGCCCTTTTGCCTGGATTACGAATTCGCGGCCCATCCTGCGTGCTTTCTCACAAAGTACGCTGTCGGATTCCATGTTGAAAACCAGCTGGGTTATGCCATACCTGTCGCGCAGATCAATAAATGTCATACCGCCAAGATCCCTTGAACGCTGTATCCACCCGCATAACACAACCTCCTTACCGGCAAAGCCCGGATTCAATTCACCGCATGTATGTGTCCTGTACATTATCTGTTCTTTTAAAAAACTGAACAAAAATAAGAAAATTCCGGATACCCATCCTCCGGATTTTCTCTGGACAACAGTTGCGGGTAAGATAATCCTCCAGCACCCGCTTTCAATATAATTGGAGATTACAAAGTATTTGATACTTTTAAGTCAGAAAAACCGACATGACTGAGGACAAACATAAACGGTTTATGCAGGCTGCAATCGACGAGGCGTGCAAGGCCCTTGACAAACAGGAGGTACCTGTCGGAACCGTCGTGGTCTGGAACGAAATGATAATAGCCAGGGCCCATAACCTGACCGAGACTCTTCATGATCCGACTGCCCATGCAGAGATGCAGGCCATTACTGCCGCAACATCCTACCTTGGTGGAAAATACCTCACAGGATGCACCATCTATGTCACCCTTGAACCCTGTGCCATGTGTGCCGGAGCCATTGGATGGAGCCAGGCCGATGCCCTCGTCTATGGAGCCTCCGACGACAAAAAAGGCTACTCAGTCATATCCTCCGCGCTGTTGCATCCTAAAACGAAGGTTGTAAAAGGAATCATGAAAGAAGAATGCAGTGAACTGGTAAAAAGATTCTTCAGAACACGCAGGTAAGCGGCGGTACAAGCTCTGACCTTACTCCTTTCTTTTTTATTTAATGGAGGGTTTTTCGGAAAAAACAGCGTAAGTTTACATAAAAACAGCACTATGACTTTCGATAACAGCAAAACCATAATTGGAGTCAGGATCAAACTGTTTGTAGCCACCGTACTTTTCCTGGTCTACCTTGTCATGGCCTACGTTGCAAAATGGATCCCCTTCCCCCTGCTCGGGATGACGGATGCAGTATGGACCGTAGTAATAACAGTGCTTTATATTGTCTTCCTGTTCTACCCCATGTTCCTGAATTATCAGTATATATATTTCTCAGATGACGGCAACGACATCATATTCAGATATTTCAATTCAGGAATTGCCGGGGGGAGGAAGAATTCGATCGAGATCAATAAAACCACCTTTGCGGGCTACAGACTCGAGAAAAAATCTTTCGGCCTGAAACAGAACCTTATACTCTTTCAGAGGATACAGGAAGGTCTTGCCAAATACCCGCCCATCTATATCAGTTCTCTTACCGATGAGGAAAAGAAAAAGGTTCTGGATATCCTGAAGCGCTATGCTCCGGAAATGTAAGGTTATCATTCAATAATATGAGTTAAATCATTTTTAATGAATAAACTGCAGATCAACTTTATATTCTGAAGTTTGAAAATTACTAACCATAAAACCCAACAGTCATGAATGTGGATAAGATATTGAACAACCTCGAAAAGAAGCATCCGGGTGAGGTTGAATATTTACAGGCG
>CAZBQM010000028.1:0-31315 GCA_964494045.1 uncultured Rikenellaceae bacterium | reverse complement strand
GGATACATTTATGAATGGTCGGGAACGGATTATCTGGGCAACATCTTCAGCAGCACACAGAAAAACCTGACATCCTTAAGAGCCGGAACCTATTCGGTGAGGGTGACAGATGCAAATGACTGCCAGGCACTGCTGGCTGATATAATTGTAGGCCAGCCCTCTGAACTGTCCATTTCGGTTGATGATGTGACCAATGTGGAATGCTTTAACGGTTCTACGGGAGAGATACAGGTTACAGTCAGCGGTGGTGTGATGCCATCGGAGGGTTATTACTTTACATGGACAGGTACCACATTCCAGGGAATGACCTTCAACAGTTTTGTTGAGGATCTGTCAGGAGTCAAAGCAGGAACCTACAGGCTGACTGTAAGGGATGCCAACGGCTGCAGTGCCGTTCTTCCTCCTGTAACCATCACTCAACCGGATGAGCTTGTTGTTGTCACGGAGAGCATAACAAATGTTGAATGCTTTGACGATGCTACCGGAGCTGTCGATATCACAGTGACCGGAGGCACGGAACCGGCCGGAGGGTATCTTTACAGCTGGGCAGGTACAGACTATACAGGGAATGCCTTTACAGGGAGTTCCCAGGACCTTGCAGATATGAAGGCCGGAACCTATATGCTTACTGTCACCGATGCAAATAACTGCACTGTCACGCTTCCCGCTGTCATAATAACCCAGCCTGCCGATCTTAACGTATCTGTTGTATCGGAATCTGATGTGCGTTGCTATGGTGAATCAACCGGCAGCATAAGCGTTGCTGTAACGGGTGGTACAATGCCTTCGGGCGGTTATTATTATAGCTGGACAGGTACAGATTATCTGGGGAACGGCTTCTCAGCCAACACTCCTGGTCTGACTGATATTCCAGCCGGAACATATAGTCTGACAGTTACCGATGCGAATGGTTGTACTGCTTCAATCCTTCCTGTTACTATATCCATGCCTCCGGAACTGACACTTAATGTAAATGTTATCAGTGACTATAACGGAAGGGATATAAGTTGTGCCGGGGCTTCTGACGGAAGGGCCGAGGCGGTTGTGACCGGAGGTACAGGGATATATTTCTATACCTGGTACAGTGATCCTCTTTTCAGCATACCTATAGGTCAGATGAGTCCGGTAGCCATAAACCTGGCTGCCGGTGATTATTATGTGAGGGTGATGGATATGAACGGGTGCCCCATAACTGATGATGTTATACTGAATGCACCTCTTCCACTCGATGCTGACATCACTTCCCAGACAAATGTCGACTGTTTCGGAAATGCTAACGGAGAAGTTACCGTGACTGTCACTGCATCAACAGGGACAGAGCCTTATTCATTCTCAAAGGACGAAGGAAGCACATGGCAGGATAATGGTACTTTCACGGAACTTCCAGCCATGCCGTATGCTATTCTTGTCAGGGATATAAACAACTGCCTCATAAGCGTGCCTGTTTTGATAACACAGCCAGGCCAGCTTATGGCCACAGTTACAGCTGTTTCAAATGTCTCGTGCAATGGTGGCAACAACGGTTCTGTCACTGCCACAGTCTCTGCCGGATCAGGAACAGCTCCGTATGAATTCAGTATAAATGGGACAGACTGGCAACCGTCAGGGACCTTCACGGAGCTTACAGAAGGTTCATACACGCTGATAGTCCGGGATGGCAACAGATGTACCGTTAACCTGCCGGTTGTTATAACAGAACCCCCTGTACTGACCCTGACTGCAACACCTGATGTAGTCCTTGATTGTTTTGATGACATCGATGGTATGGGGACCTTCTATGCAACAGGTGGAACTCCGGGTTATACCTTTACTCAACTTGAAAATTCTGCTCAGGCTACAATCCCTCTTCAGGGCTACAATACACAGGTATTCTTCAATGCTGGCAGCGGTACTGTAGAATTCAGGGTCACCGATTCAAAAGGATGTTTTGCTGAAGCCTCAGTGAATCTGACCCAGCCTTCAGTTTTGCTTCCCGGTTCAGTTGGCAACGATCAGGTTCTTTGTTACGGCGAGATGCCGGGAGTGATCTGGGAACTTTCAACACCATCTGGCGGACCGCAACCTGCCGATTACAGGTATCAGTGGCAGTATTCAATAACAGGAAGCGAGCCCTTCATAAGCATCACCGGTGCAACAGGACCTGAATTCACACCGTCAGAAGTAGCAACGGGTACGCTTTATTATCGCAGGATGGTCACCTCAGGCTTCTGCCAGCCGGTTTACAGTAATAATGTAAAGGTGGCTGTTAACCCCAGACCAATCGCAGTACTGAGGGGTGATGCCGTAATATGTCCCGGTGAAAGTGCTGTTCTCAACGTCGATATGCTTGCCGGTACCGGTCCATTCGAAATCGAAATTGAACCAGGTATCCTGGTTCAGAATTACATTAGTGGCAATCCCATTGTTGTCACACCTGATCTGACAACCACATACAGGTTGGTTAGAGTCAATGATGCAAACAATTGCGAAGTGAATGCTCCTTCACCCAATATTAGTGGTGATGCAATTGTTGAAGTAAGTGCGCTTCCTTCAATTACATCGTTCACCCCGTCACCCGATGTATGTGAATTCTCCTTTGCAACCTTCAGTGTTACGGCGACGGGAAGTAATCTGACCTACCAGTGGTGGGTAAATGACGGAAGCGGGTATGCCATCGTTGAAGACGGGGGAACCTATTTTGGTGCAAATTCGAACAACCTTCTGATATTTACTGCATTAAGAGAGATGAATGGTAATATTTACAAGGTTGTTATTTCCGGTTGCGGTGATGGAGTGGAATCTGATGAAGCCATTTTCAGGGTCAATACGGCGCCGGAACTTACCATACATCCCAGAGATACTGTGATTTGCCTGGGTCAGGATGCCATAATGGAAGCTGATGCCACAGGCGATGATATAACCTGGCAATGGTTTGTAAACAGGGGAACAGGGTTTACTCCTGTATCTGATGATGGTATTCTCTTCAGCGGTGCTGAAACAAATTCCCTGACTATTACCAATCCTCCTTTCTCGGCCAGCCCCTGGGTTTTCAGAGCTATTGCCGATGGTAATTGCGGAGTACCTGTATATACGGGATTTGCGATAATGAGAGTAATCAATCCTCCTGTCGTTACGCGCCAACCTGAGGTGAATCCTGTCTGTGAAGGAGGTAATATTCAAATTAATGCCAGTGGTTCAAACTATACCAGTCTGCAGTGGCAGATTAATACAGGCGGGGGCTGGACTGATATCACTGATGAAGTTCCCTACCTGGGAGCCAGATCTCAGCAGCTGAATATTATGAGTGTGCCTCAGAGCTTTAACGGATACCGGTACAGGCTTGCTCTCATTACGTCGTGTGCGGTTGAGTATACCGACGAGGTGACTCTTGATATCAATTCTAATCCGGTTATAAGCTTTGCCGAGGATCCTGTTTTAGCATGCGGTGGAGAAGACATTATCCTTGACGGGAATCCTTCGGGAGGTTCCGGTGTATTCACAAATAACAGATGGACGGGAGATGTTGGCCCTCTGAACAGCTATGTCACGGAGAACCCTGTTTTCAAAACCCTTGTTCCGGGAGACTATCTTCTTACTTACCGTGTCGAGGACAGCAACGGTTGTACTGCAACAGGTGATGTGACCGTAACTGTCGATTCACCTTCTGCCATGTTCACTCATAATGCTGACTTTGGATGCACCCCATTGCCAGTCATCTTTAGTGCTGACCTGGATGATGTTGTTAAATGGTGGTGGAATTTTGACGATGGTTCTCCCCTCGATTCAGTAAGTACTAATCCGGTACATGTCTTCATAAATGATGATCCCGCCTCGATAGACTACCACGAGGTAAGCCTGAAAGTAATGTCGGCAGGAGGTTGCTATTCAACCTTCAGTTCAACAATAATGGTTTACCCGGGTATTGATGCGGACTTCACCCCCGACAGGGATGTGATATGCAGCGGTGAGACAGTATTCTTTACTTCCACCCAGGGTGCAAGCAGGTATTACTGGGACTTCGGTGATAATTCGCAGGTTTATGCTACAAACAACACCAGCCATCTGTTTGTCAACCATGGTGATGCGCCTATTACTTATACTGTACGTCTTACCACAACCTCATTCTACAACTGTCGCGATGAGGAGACTCATGAGATAACTGTTATGCCGGTTCCGGTACCGCAGTTCAATGCCCTTCCTCCAACCCAGATTTTTAGCACTTCTGGAAATTCAGTGACCTTTGTCAATGAAACCAATGAAGGATCATGGACCTGGTTATGGAGGTTCGGAGACGGTTTCACCTCAACAGAAGAGAATCCGGTACATATCTACACTATAATGGGTGAGTTTAATGTGACACTGGTAGTGTCGAACAATACATGTTCCGACAGTGTAAGTCACAGGGTTTCAGTATTGCCGCCACCTCCTGTTGCAGATTTTGATTCGATACCGTCGGGATGTGCACCCTTGTACATAAAAATAAACAACACTTCCCTGAATATTGATCTGCCAGGAACCACTTATAAATGGGATTTTGGTGATGGCAGCTATTCCACGGCCAAAAATCCAACCTATACATTTTTCACGGCCGGATCGTACAGGGTTGAACTTACAGTAACAGGCCCGGGAGGAACATCTGTTGAGTCTCAGGTTGTAAATGTCTACCCGTCACCCAAAGCCTATTTTGAAGTCACACCAACAAAAGTCATAGTCAACGATGAAAGGGTGAGATGTTTCAACCTTAGCGAGGGAGCCAGTTCCTATGTGTGGGATTTCGGGGACGGAGATACCTCAAGAGTGAAGGAGCCATATCACAGATATATGCAGGAGGGTATTTATGACATTACCCTGTGGGCATACTCGGAAAACGGCTGTGCTGATCAATACAAACTCACACCGGCTGTTACGGTTGAACCTCCGGGAGTACTCAGATTTGCCACAGTCTTTACTCCAAACAAGGAAGGACCGGTTGAACGTACCGACCTGCCAACGGGAGGTGTCGAGATTGACCAGTTTTTCTTCCCTCCGGTAAGGGACAGGGTTCTGGAATACAAGCTGCAGATCTTCAACAGATGGGGAGTACTGATCTTTGAAAGTCATGATATAAATGTTCCATGGAACGGATACTATAATGGAACACTTTGTCAGCAGGGAGTATATGTCTGGTATGTTGAAGGAAAATATTCAGACGGCCGGCCTTATAAACAGGTCGGGAACGTGACACTTCTGCACTAAGACAGGTCTTTTGGGAATAAGGATCATTATTCCTTCAAGGGCTGTTGCATCGTGTGTTAACACAGGTGCAACAGCCTTTTTTTATTGTTTCTGAAGAGATTTTTACCATTACTACAGCAAAACAGGTGAATATCAGAAAGATATAGCTAAAACAACAATAGTTTTGAAAGCCTAAAAAATATCTGTTATTTCTTTCACATTTAGAAAACATTTCTTAAATTTGAGTGTCTCCTGAATAATGTGCTATCATATGTCTCTTTTTCAACAGATAAAAGGAAACATTCTCAGGTTAGCCTGTTTTTTTATCCGGGCAGCATGTCCAGTAGCTTTCAGTACCGGATCACCGGGGTATGGTAAGTTGGTATTTGTATGACCTTAATACTTAAACCGGAGAGGAAATGGAACTTTTACCTTCTGATCTGGCAGGCTATACTCTTGAGAACTATCTCCTCAGAATATCGACGAGGACCAGGATCATTTACTGGATGATCATTGCCGGTGTGGCTGTCTCTCTTGCCGTTCTTCCGTTCATTTATGTTGATGTGCCGGTTCAGGCCGCAGGATTTTTCCAATCGGATATAGAAAAGCAGATGATAAGTTCTCCTTTCCCGGGACGGATAGTATATGCCTCTGTTGAAAACGGCAGAAAAGTCAGCAAGGGAGATACCCTGATGATCATAGAGTCGGATGCTGAAAGGGCCAGGCTGATCTCCGTCATGGAAAGGATTAATGAGAACAGCATGGCTATCAGTGATCTGGAGAAACTCACCTCGCCGGCTATAAATGGAACTGGTCTTAAGAAAAAGGACTTCATTACTGAAAGATACTTTTCAGAATATTCGTCCATGATGAAGGAGAGGAATATCTGCTACCAGAAATACAGCCTTACAAAGGCGGCTCATGACAGGAACGTCATACTGCATTCACAGAAAATTATACCCGATAATGATTACGAAAATTCGCTTTATACCTTCAGGACTGAGGAAGAAAACCTGAATCAGGTACTTGTCAGGTATAAAACAGGGTGGCAGTCGGATATAGCTGAAAGGAGGATCAGGGAAGGAGAACTTATAGCTGATATGGAGAAATGTGAGGCAGAGATCGACAACAGGGTTGTGACATCTCCTGTATCAGGTGAAATATTGATGAGT
Source organism: uncultured Rikenellaceae bacterium (assembly GCA_964494045.1). Classification (GTDB taxonomy): domain Bacteria; phylum Bacteroidota; class Bacteroidia; order Bacteroidales; family VadinHA17; genus LD21. The sequence goes on along the minus strand of CAZBQM010000028.1, from coordinate 24,950 downwards.
TGGGGATTAAGGGAGGGTTCAATTGTGGCAACGAACCAGCAGATTGCCGAGATCTCTCCTGAAGGCAACCTTGTTGGATATTGTTTTGTCAGGCCATCCGATATAGGGCTGATAAAACCTCAGCAGAAGGTAAGCCTACAGGTGGATGCATTTAACTATAATGAATGGGGCCTTCTCGATGCAACCATTCTGGATGTTTCAGATGATATGATCACTGCCAACGGATCGGAACCCTATTTCAGGGTAAGATGTCTTCCCGCATCAGTATCTCTGTTGCGAAAAGGAGGAACCAGGGCTGAGATAAAGAAAGGAATGAGTTTCAATGCCAGGATCATTGTAACACGGAGAACTCTTTTGAGGCTCCTGCTTGACAAAACGGATGATTGGATGAATCCTTATTCCGGAAGCTAAAGACAGAAATCATGAATATACGGATCAAACAAAGGGATATAACCGATTGCGGTGCCGCATGTCTGGCCTCTGTCGCAGCCTGGCACAGGCTGAGTATTCCGGTTTCGAGGATCAGGCAGTATGCCGGAACTGACCGGAGGGGGACGAATATCTTCGGGATGGTTGAGGCGGCAACAAAAATAGGATTTATTGCCAAAGGAGTTAAGGGCGAATGGGAAAGCCTGTTCCAGGTTCCGAAACCTGCCATTGCCCACATTATTGTTAAGGAGGTCATTACCCATTATGTTGTTCTTCTTGCCACCTCACGCTCTTATATCGAAGTTATGGATCCTTATGACGGCAGGATTCACAGGATCGCGCATGATGAGTTCAGGAAGGGATGGACAGGTGTACTTGTTTTGCTTGTACCGGGCGAAAAGTTCAGGATAACAAAAAAGGGAGTCCCTCTGACCACAAGGCTCTGGCAACTTATTAAACCCAACCGTGGAATACTAATTCAAGCCCTGACAGGGGCATTGTTGTTCTCGGTACTGGGTCTGTCCACTTCAATATATGTCGGAAGGCTGGTCGATCATGTCATCCCCGGAGGTAACAATAATCTGCTGAACCTGCTTGGAATAGCCATGATAGCCATAATACTCTTCAGGTCACTTCTAAGCCTGTTTCAGTCATTCTTTGTGCTTAAGACAGGTCAGAGAATAGATGCTTCACTCATCCTGGGCTATTACCAGCATTTGCTGCATCTTCCGCAGTCGTTTTTTGATAATATGAGGACTGGTGAAATAATTTCAAGGATCGGAGATGCAGTCAAGATTAGGATTTTTATAAATGATGTGGCAATAAATCTGATTCTCAACATATTTATCCTGGTGGTTTCCTTTGTCCTGATGTTCACTTTCTTCCCCCGGCTGGCTCTGATAATGTTTCTTTTCATCCCCTTTTACTATCTGATCTACTTTATCTCAAACCATATTAACAGAAAGACCCAGCGCAAGGTTATGGAACGCGGCGCGGATCTCGAAGCCCAGTTTGTCGAATCACTCAATGCAGCAGGTACGGTAAAACGATTCGGTCTTGAGGACTATTCAGCTTTCAGGACCGAGGTAAGATTCACCTCCTTGCTCGAAACCCTGTATAATTCAGGGCTGAACAATATCTTTTTATCTGTCTCCACAGGACTGCTGTCGCAGCTTGCCACCATTATCGTTCTCTGGACCGGCGCTCATTATGTTCTCTTATCGGACATCACCACCGGACAGTTGCTTTCATTTTATGCCATTGCCGGGTACTTTACCGGTCCCGTGGTCAGTATAATAAGTTTCAACAGGACACTTCAGGATGCAAGGATTGCAGCTGACCGTCTTTTTGAAATCTTCGATCTTGAGACTGATGACCTGCCTGAGAGGATGGAGTTCAGACGGGAGTTGGTTGGGGATATCTGTTTTGACAAAATCATCTTCAGGTATGGCTCAAAAGCCACGGTATTCAATTCTCTCAGTCTTTCAATAAAGAAAGGTGAGATTACGGCCATCACAGGCGAAAGCGGTTCGGGCAAGAGTACTCTTGTTTCCCTTATACAGAACCTTTACCCGCTGGGTGGTGGTAATATAAGAATCGGAGGATATGATATTACACATCTCACAAACCAGTCTCTCCGGAGGATGATTTCCGTAGTCCCCCAGAAGATTGATCTGTTTTCAGGTAACATCTTCGACAACGTTGCACTGGGAGAGATAAGACCCGATACTGAAAAGGTAATGGCGCTCTGCCAGAAGCTTGGGATGACGGAATTCATTGAGAGTCTCCCCGGGGGGTTCAGCAGTGCCATCGGGGAAAATGGAGCTAAACTGTCGGGCGGACAGAAGCAAAGGATTGCCATAGCCAGGGCACTGTATACCGACCCTGAAATTCTAATACTTGATGAAGCCACGTCGTCTCTCGACAACCGGTCGGAGATGTATGTAATAGAACTGTTACGGATACTTAAAGGAGAGGGTAAAACGGTGATAATCGTCACCCACAGGTTCTCTACAATCAGTGCCGCCGACAGGATTATTGTTCTTGAAAGGGGAGAGGTTGTTCAGGACGGTACCATGACTGAACTATCGGATATGGAAGGGAATTTCAGGGATCTGTTTCTCACACCCGGTACAGATATTGTAATTAATTGAAATCTCCAGTTTATCATGAAAGTCTTTGAATACCTCGACCGCATCTCAATGATGCACAAGCTGATAAAAGTGAGAAAGACCGGAACTCCCGGGGAGTTTGCCCGGCGGCTGGGAATCAGCAGAACCAGTCTGTATGAGCTTATTGACGAGATGAGGATCAGGGGGGCCCCGATCAAATACTCAAAGGGGGCAAGGACTTTTTACTATGGTGAGCCTTTTGAGATACTTGTGAACTGTTCGATAAGACCTTTGACAGTTCAGGAGCAGGAAAATGCCGGAGGAGGTTATTTTACCGACAGAGTCCTTTTTTTCCGGATGTTAAGTTCAGAAATTGGATCCAGTGTATCCGGAGCCAAAGCCCCGGGCTTTTAAAACGGGGTGATCTGAATGTTTAACCAAAACCGTTTGTCATGAAACTTGAAAACTATTCTGTAAGGGAACTTACCTCCGAAGAACAACTGCAGATCAACGGAGGAGGCTTTTTAGCCAGAGTGTGGGATGCTATCTGCTCTGCTGCTGAATGGATCTGGGAAAATTTTAAATTCTCAGTTTCATACGACTTAGGTTCACGTGGTTCTGCCTCTATTGGAACCAGGTAGAAAGACTGAATACGCCTGGCAGGATAAATAAAGGCCCTGCCAGGCATTTATATTCGATAATATAGAATTTGAAGTAAAAGAGGCTGTAAATATTTAATTACCATGAAGAAATCCCTTATTCGGTTTTTGATTTGTGGGCAAATCTACAGCTTAAGTTTGAGCACCTATGCTCAGGAGATACTTGTTGCTAAAGTTGTTGATTCAGAGACAGGAAGCTCAATTCCATTTACCTATATCAGGATTAAGGGAGAAAAGAAGGTTACAACGTCAGATGAAGATGGTTATTTTAAATTACTTATCTCTTCAGATGACACCCTTGAATTTTCCCATGTGGCCTACCGGCCTTTAAGTGTTCCTCTTAAAGGTATTAGAAACAATTATGTTTTCAGGTTGGAAGAACTCCCGGTAAGCATTACCCCGATTGTTGTAAGTGTTAATTGGGCTGAGAAGACTCTTTTAAAGGCTTTGAAACTGACATTTAAGGAAATTAAGGCACCAGCTTATTTAAAATGCTACAGGAATGACAAAATAATCTTTAACGGAACTAAAGTTAGGGAATCAGTGTCAGAATCAGATGTTAAAATAAAATTTCTTCTATCACCCAGCAATGGAGCTATACATAATATTTATCTCAGAAATGTCATGAATTATTGTAATGACTCCATGAATATTGAAATACCGGAATATCTTATACCCAATAATATTCCAATTAATAATTTTCTTATTGGTGTTTCCGAGAAAGTTGACAAAAGGATTTATTTCTATTCACAGGAGGTGAATGATTCGATTATGATAATCAGTTATAAACCCCATAAAGGTCAAGAATATCTGAAAAATAGTACAATAACAAGAGGAAGGTTTTTCATAGATAGGATAAGTGGTCGTTTTTTCAGAATTGATTGTGAGGTTGATGAAGACATGTGGGCTCACCAGAGGGAGTTGTCAACCATGAGGGATAGCTTGGGCAGGTTCTATTATAGGTATTATTTTTCGATGATACTTGATAAGAACGCCTTTCCCTCAGAAGTAGAGATCGAATACAGTTTCTCATATGGGAAGGATGACCCAAAGTCAATGTGGCAAAACCGTTGTAAGATGAGGCTTAGTTCTCTCAAAGATCAGCCAGATCTTTCAGACAAAAGTAAATTTATTACTAAGGATTCGTTGTTTGTTAATATGACTTCTTCTTTTGATAAACAATTTGAGAAAAATGTTAATTCGATTTTCAAATAAACACTATATATGCATCGCTGCAAGGTGGTCATGGGACCACTTTTAACTTTCAGTCAGATACTCTTTGGGTTTTATTATTGATTGAATCTTGATGTAGAAAACTGAAAGTTACACTTGTGCTGAAAAGGAGGACAAAGTTCAACTTGTCCTCCTGCTTTTTGGAACCCTTTTCGATTTCGGAATATAGATTTTAAATGAAGACAGAACCAGGTAAAATCCTTACCACATACTCTTCATTTCTGAATTGCCGGTTAGGTAATGTGAAATATCCGGTTATTTCCCGTAATCCCTGCTTCATTTAATTGACCCGGCCAAAAGATATGGTTCCCGGGATAATTAATATCACCGGGAACCACTTTTGCTCATGAGAGCTTAAGCCCGGAGGGAAACCGGGCATTTTTTCAAGCACATGGTAATGCAGCGATTGTGCCTGATGGTCAGGAGATGACTACTGTCGGCGGCATTGATTTTTCGTCATGATTGAATTAACACTGTATTTCATTATTCCAGGATTCAATATCTAAATTACTTCCACATACATGCCAATATTAAAAAGTCCCGGGGCCAAAAAAATGAGTAATATGTATGTTATACAACATATTAAGTGAAATTTTCATCTGTTACATAAGAATTTCTGATCTGACTGAACCTGATATCTCTTCCTGATTTCCTGAGCTCCGCTATCAGCCTTTTCACACTCCTTTCACTGATATTCAGTGTTGCTGCCAGTTCAGCCGGAGTACCGGTGCTTTTTAACTCTGCCAGTCTTGAGATTCTCTTCTTAAGACCATCTTTGTCCTTTTTTGCCATAATTATCAGATATTACAACAAATATGATCAGACAGTAACTATAAAATTAAATATTAAATTTAACAAAGTCAAGTAAAATTTAGGATTTTTTAAAAGAATATCTGGTAAAACCGATAAGAATTACCCCGACAGGATTTTTTTGTCCGGAGTCTTAACCGCATCCCTTAGCCTGGCTTCATTTTCTGCCGCGACTGTCGAACCTGCTGCTCTGACGTGTATACATCGAGTAATAGATTTCCCCCTTTTTCATAAGTTCTTCGTGTGTTCCCATTTCGGCAACACTGCCCTTTTCAAGGACAATAATCCTGTCGGCCAATGAGACATTTGTGAAACGGTGGCTTATAAGAATGGTGGTGCGGCCCCTGACTATCTGCCTGAACCGGTTGAAGATCTCAAACTCTGAATCGGCATCAAGTGCACTTGAAGGCTCATCGAGGATAAGAACCGGGGCGTCCCTGTAAACGGCCCGTGCAAGTGCGATCTTCTGCCACTCTCCCCAGCTGAGTTCCCTGCTGTCGTCATATAGAGTCCCGATATTTGTATCATACCCCGAAGGTAATGTGCTGATAAGCTCATCTATACCGGTTTTTTGCGCGGCATCCCTGATCTTTCCCCCATCTTTGGCAGAAGCTGTATCACCAAGCCGGATATTTTCACCGGCAGAAAGGTTGTAGAGCATGAAATCCTGGAAAACTACAGAAAACTGTTTCCGGTATTCTTCGGGATTAATATTTCTAATATCAGTTCCGTTTATCTTCACAGATCCTGAAGAGGGATCATACAAACGGGTAAGAAGCCTGACCAGGGTACTTTTTCCGGCTCCGTTGGGGCCGACAACTGCAATGATCTCTCCTTTTTGTATCGCAAAATTCACTTTGCTGACCGCAGGAGAGGAGTTGCCCGGGTATGTGAAGCTGAGATTATCGGCAACCAGGCTGTCGACTGAACGGGGGGCAGGAGTAATTGGCTCCTCGGCTTTTATGTGCTCCTTAAGGCTAAGGAACTCAAATATGTCACCAGTAAAGAGGCTGTCCTCGTACAAACCTGCAAGTGATCCCAGCAGTTCCTTAATGAATAGCATCCCCTGACGGAATGCAAGCAGGAACATAGTCATCTCGCCCAGGGAAAGTGTTCTGTCGAAGGTTTTCCTTACTGTGAAGATTAAAAGCAGCAGGATGGCTGCGGCTTTCACCAGGTCGGTGGCAAGCTCGATAAACATTCTTTTCCGGGCTATCTCCGACTCTTCTTCCTTCATTGTTGTAAATGAGGCTCTGAAGAGAGAGGTGAAGTATTCGCCAAGTCCGAACAGTCTTAGTTCCCTTGAGGGTCTTTCGCCCGTAAGGAGCCAGTTGAAATACTCTGTTTTTCGTGTCTCGGTTGTACGGGTTTTCCTGAAATCGTACAGGATACCGGCATAATGAAGACGCAGCCAGATGCCCGGGATATTGACAACCACAAGAAGAAGCGCCATGGTCCAGTGGAGGGAGAACAGAAGCCAGGTCATAAGGATAAGTGAAAGCAGACCCCGCATCATCATTATCAGGTTGTTGAGGATGCTGTTTGGGCGCCAGGGGGCCTCCCTGGCAGCTCTCGAAAGTGTATCGAAGTAACCCGGATATTCAAAATTGATGAGGTCGAGTCTGACCGCTTTTGAGTGAAGCAGTCCGTACATATAGACCTCAAGCCTCATGGATTGTTTTTTTCTGACAAAAACACCGAAATCGGAAAGGGCTTCATCAAGAAGGTAGAGAATCACAACCGGGGCTATTATCCATGCCAGGGCTGAAGGGGTTACAGTGCCGGGATTGCCGATTCCTTTGCCAATGCCGTCGATCAGGTTCCTTATGAGCAGGAGTAGAACAAAAGGAGTTATACTTCTTAGTGCTGAAACGGCAATGTTGACAAGAGCCCATCCGGGTGCACTTTTCCACACAAGGTCGAGAGACTTTCTGAATAGCCTGAACTTTTCTCTCATATTACTTTTTTTGAAAAGTCTTTAATATCACGGTTTTTCTCAGAACAAACCATGCCATGAACCTGTTCCATAAATAAGTGAAATTTGAAGGAATGTGGCTGACTGGACTGATGGTTCTGCCGGCAGGGTCTTCAATAGCTATCACCCTTCCTGCAAGTTGTCCGGCTGAAACAGGCAGGTCATCCCTTCCTGCACTGTCGCCCCGCGTGATGAAAAGCCTTTCATTCCCTCTTTCTGTCATTCCTACAAGCCTGTGAACCACAAAGCCTGAATTACGTTTCCAGGCTATTATCTCTCCTTTTTCAGGTCCGCGCGTAGGGAAGAAAGGTTCTATCAGTATGACCGACCCTGGCTCAATAGACGGGAACATACTGAAACCTTCAGCTCTTATCCTGAGAGTTTTCCCTTCATCAAGCAGGCTGAATCCTGTTTCCCTGAGAATATTTATGCTGTTGTCGCTACTATTCATTTTCAAGGATATAGTCGATGCACCTCCTGTCGGGAGTGAAGGCCAGCCGGGCAACGGGTAATGAGGAGCACATGATGGATACTGAACCCAGAAAGCGTGCTATCATTTCAGGGTCCCAGTTATGCTGGATACAGTTGGCAATAACCTGTGTGATGGCCGAGGCCCCCATTACAGGTATTATATTATTCCTGGAGCCATGTTCAATGATGAATATCTTGTCGAGATGTGAATCACGAGGTTCATCATCGTCATACACAGGTGTGTTAAACATTTTGTAACTACCCCCGGTATTCTTTATTATCAGCCTGTCGTCGTGGATTATTCTTGCTCCTGCACTGTCCCAGATCTTTGCAATAGTTGTTTTTCCCCTTCCCGAGACTCCGCTGAAAAGGTAACCCCTTCCCGAGATATTTATTCCTGAAGCATGGATCATGATGTCGCCCGAAATTGCTGTAAGGTAATAAAGTATCAGCCCGTCGAGAGGGTATTCAAGAGGATCGGAAGACGATTCAGTGCCTTCTATCCACAGATCCCATTCACGGAGCAGCATGGAGAACCTGAGCAAGGCAGCCTTTTTCAAAGATTCAGCAGGATAGGAAGTGGCAATATACATTTCAGAGCCGTTGCGGTAGACACTCCAGAAGTTTTCTCTCCTGTTTACCTTCATCCCTTTTATTTCCACAACAAAGGGAGCCACAAAGACCCTGTCGGCTTCTTCCGGTACACAGACCATTCCATGATGAACCCTTATGGTGACATCGCATCCGTCATCCGGTACAATATTTCTCAGGAACCTTGCAGAGGGCTCAAGTCCGGGTCCGTCATGTGCTGCTTCGAGCCTGATTTTATAACCTGCTATGTCAAGATTATATGCCCTCATCAGAATTCATAATAAGCAACTTCCCGCGGGTATTGACAGAGTATTCCGACGGCATTCTGTTCATACATTCCTTATTTTACAATAAGGTACTTTTCAAGGTCCCTGACGAAGGAAAAGAGGTCTTCAGCAGCCTGTTCACTACCGACATCATATTCTTCAGTGAGGGCACTTATGATCTCACCTATGTTCTGTCTGCCGTCAATATGTTCCCAGATGAACGCAGCCGTTTCATTAAGTGTAAACACACTATCCATGCTGGCAATATTATCAGTAACCGGGACAAGGACATACTCATTGCCGGTCTTTCTCGTCACGATCGACGGGGTACGGGTTATTACAGAATTGAGACCTATCATCTTTACAGTAACTCCTGCACCTGCGGGAGCCAACTTTATTTGCAAGATACAATTTTAGGAACAATTCCTGCCCACCTACCAAATATTACTTCTCCTGTTTTTCACTCCTGACTCTTACAGGGCCATTTCCATGATCAGGTTAAGACTGGCGGCTTTACGGACAATAATTGTTAATTTCTGCCGGTTTCAGGCAGTCTTTTGCTAAATTCGCAAAAATCAAAAAAATGAGTAGAAAAGGAAAAGGAGGAAAAGTATCTGAAGTTACCCGGCAGGTTCTTGCCGGAAGGATACTTGAAGTGTTGGAAAAAAATCCTGAACAAGGTCTTAATTACAAACAAATAGCCAAAAGGCTCGATATAAGCGATCCGTCGACACGGCAGATGTTGCCCGTTCTGCTTTCTGAACTCCGTAAACAGGATAAGGTACAGGAAGTGTACCAGGGCCGTTACAGGGTCAGGGCTTCAAGAGGATTCATAACAGGTACGGTCGATATGACCAGGATGGGTTATGGTTTTATAGTATCTGAAGATATGGATGATGATGTCTTTGTCACGGCAAAGAATCTGAAAACCGCTCTACACGGAGACAAGGTTAAAGTAAGGCTTTTTGCCAGCCGGAAGGGTGCCAGGCCCGAAGGAGAAGTTGTTGAGATCATCGAGAGGTGGAGAACAACCTTTGTGGGGACCGTTGAGCTGATGCCGAATTTTGCCTTTCTGGTACCTGATAATAAAAATATGCCTTTTGATCTGTTCATTCCATCTTCAAAGATCAATGGTGCGAAACAGGGTCAGAAGGCAGTGGCAAGAGTCACTGACTGGGATTCAAAATCCAAAAACCCGGTTGCCGAGATTATCAGTGTGCTTGGTGACCCCGGACTTCATGAGACAGAGATGCATGCCATCCTTGCGGAGTTCGAGTTGCCTTACGCGTTTACTGAAGAGGTGGAAAAGGATGCCGGTAGCATTGATGCCACCATCACCGCGGAAGAAATCGCACGACGCAGGGATTTCCGCTCCGTTACCACCTTTACGATCGACCCTGAGGATGCAAAGGACTTTGATGATGCCCTTTCACTGAGTCGCCTCGAAAACGGTAACTGGGAAGTTGGTGTTCATATTGCCGACGTTACTTACTTTGTCAGGGAAGGATCTCTCACCGAAGAGGAGGCCAGGCAAAGAGCCACCTCCGTCTATCTTGTCGACAGGGTTGTCCCCATGTTGCCTGAATGTCTTTCAAATAATATCTGTTCGCTTAATCCGTCAGAGGATAAACTGACGTATTCGGCTGTTTTTGAAATGAACGAAAGGGCAGAGGTACTTAACGAATGGTTTGGAAGAACCATTATCAATTCAGACAGGAGATTCTCATACAATGAAGCCCAGAAGGTTATTGACACCGGAGAAGGCGATATGAAGGATGAGATACAGGTTCTGCATAAACTTGCCATTCAGCTGCGGGGAAAACGCTTTGAGGCAGGAGCCTTCTCTTTTGAAAAGACAGAGGTTAGATTTGAACTTGACCCTGAAGGGAAACCACTGGGAATAAAATTCAGGGAGATGGGAACTGCCAATCAGATGATTGAGGAGTTCATGCTTCTGGCTAACAGGATGGTTGCCGAGTTCGTTGGGAAGAAACTCAGGGGCACGACCTTTGTCTACCGTATTCACGACAAACCCGACCCTGAAAAGATAGGTCAGTTCAGCCATTTCATAACAAGATTCGGATATAAGCTAAGCACAGGCACAAAGGGCCCTCTCCCAAAAGCCATTAACAAGCTCATGACAGCAATCGCCGGAAAGAAGGAACAGAACATCATAGAGAACCTGGCCCTGAGGTCGATGGCGAAAGCAGTTTATTCGACCGATAACATAGGTCATTATGGCCTGGCTTTCAAGTACTACACCCATTTCACCTCTCCCATAAGGCGCTATCCCGACATGATGGTACACCGCCTGCTTGATCTTTATCTGAATAAGGAAAACCCCGGGAAAAAGGAGAAATTTGAAAAGCTCTGTGATCACTCATCAAAGATGGAAAAGCTTGCTTCCGAGGCTGAAAGAGCTTCTGTGAAGTACAAACAGGTTGAATTCATGAGCGACAAGACCGGGCAGAAATTTGATGGAATAATATCGGGCGTGACTGAATGGGGGATTTATGTTGAGATTATTGAGAATCAATGCGAAGGTATGGTTGCCATACGTGATCTCGACGACGACTTCTATGAATATGATGAGGAAAACTACTGCATCAGGGGTCGCTCACGTGGTAAGGAATACACCCTTGGCGATCGCGTAACCATCGAGGTTGTAAAGGCTGATCTTCAGAAGAAGCAACTCGACTTCCGTTTTGCCTGATCTGATTCGATAAGACTGACAAGTTGCAGGGCGGCATCTTTCACAGGGACATTTTTCAGAACGGGAATATTCCCCCTGTATATGTGTACTTTCCCGCTTCCGGCACCTACAAGGCCATAGTCGGCACCGGCCATTTCGCCCGGTCCATTGACCACACATCCCATAACGGCTATCTTCAGCCCGCAGAAATGTGATGTAATGGCCTTGACTTCCCTGACCACGGAAGGCAGATCAAATTTGGTCCTTCCGCATGTCGGGCAGGAGATATATCTTGTCCGGGTTATCCTGGCTTCCGTTGCCTGAAGGATAGATAAGGACAAATTCTTAAGATCGTCTCCCTGTACCTTTCCTGTATTTGAAATGCACAAACCGTCGGCCTGCCTCATTATGAAATATCTTCCGAGTAATGCGGCCGCATCAATCCCCAGTTTCACAGGATCATCCACACTGAAATGTGCATGTATCACCAGCTTCTCATCTTCCCGGGATGACATGACGGGAAGAATATTACCGGTAACAGTGGTCATGGCTCCGGTATAAGTTGTTCCGTCTTCAGAGATAAATGTCTCCTTTTCAAGGCTGAGCACCTCGGGTTTGTAGGCAGCATCCCTTTCACGGAAACTGAGGGGTCCGGATGGTTCTGTTTCCCGGCCTTTACCACCGGTGATGAAGCTGACGATCTCCTGAACCACTGGTATTTCCTTCCATGGTTCCTCCGAAAGGGATACCCTTACCGTGTCACCGATTCCTTCAGCCAGGAGGGCGCCTATACCGGCAGCCGACCTGATACGACCATCTTCTCCTTCTCCGGCTTCAGTAACACCAAGGTGAAGAGGATAGGCAAAGCCGCCTTCCGACATGCTTTCAACCAGCCTCTTTGTTGAAGCAACCATAACAGCCGTATCTGAGGACTTCATGGAAAGAACAAGGTTATGAAAGTTCTCCGCCCTGAAGATCCTGATAAATTCCATCGCAGAGACAGCCATCCCTTCAGGGGTATTGCCGTACCTGGTCATGATACGGTCGGAGAGGGATCCATGATTCACACCTACCCTGATGACTGTGCCATACTGCCGGCATACCCCGATAAGTGGAAGAAGCCTCTTGTGTATCCTTTCAAGTTCCTCATCATATTCCTTTTGGTCCAGTTCAACCTTTATAAAGGAAGCCCGCTTGTCAGCATAGTTGCCAGGGTTGATCCTGATCTTTTCAACCAGCCTGGCGGCAATCAGAGCTGCTTCAGGGTTGAAGTGTATATCTGCAATCAGAGGAGTGCGAAAACCCGCTTTCCTTAATTCTTTTTTGATGTTTTCAAGGTTTGATGCCTCCCTGGCTCCCTGGGCAGTGAGCCTCACATAGTCGGCCCCGGCTTCAATGATCTTTATGCATTGGGCTACCGAGGAGGAAGTATCAAGGGTGTCGGTGTTTGTCATCGACTGAAGACGGATGGGATGAGCTCCTCCCATCGGTATATCGCCGATGAAAACGGGAGATGACATATAGGGGACGATGCAGTTTTTCATATCAGATCCTTACACTGACAATGATCATCATCCTGTTCAGACGATTTCCCACTCAGTACCATCCTTTGTATCCTTAAGGACAACTCCTGCCTTTTTAAGATCTTCACGGATCCTGTCAGACAACTGCCAGTCCTTTCTTTGCTTTGCCTCGAGGCGGAGATTGCTGATTATCCCTATCAGTTCATCAGTGAGTTTCTGATTTCCGCCGGTAGTGGATTCATCCTTCAGTCCAAGGATATCAAAAACAAAATCTGAATACAGCTTTTTCAGCCTGTCGAGATCTGCTGTGTCGATCTTCTCTTTACCGTCGTTTATTGAATTGATTATCTTCACGGCTTCAAAGAGATACGACAGAAGAACAGGACTGTTGAGGTCGTCATCAAGGGAATCGTAGCAGTTTTTCGCCAGGGTCTCAATATCCACTGTGGAACTGGCCGAAGGTACCAGGCGGTTCAGGGTTTCCTTTGCTTTCATCAGTCTCTGAAGGCCTTTTTCAGCAGCCATGAGGGCCTCGTCTGAAAAATCAACAGTGCTACGGTAATGGGCCTGAAGGATGAAGAACCTGATGGTCATCGGACTGAAGGCCTGGTTAAGCAGAGGGTGATCGCCCGAGAACAACTGATCGAGGGTGATGAAGTTACCAAGCGACCTGGCCATCTTCTGCCCGTTAATAGTGATCATGTTGTTATGCATCCAGTATCTCACAGATTCCTTTCCAAGAGCTGCTGATGACTGGGCTATCTCGCATTCATGGTGGGGAAACTGGAGATCCATCCCTCCTCCGTGAATGTCGAACTCGTCGCCAAGGTATTTAACGCTCATGGCTGAACACTCGAGATGCCAGCCAGGGTATCCTTCACTCCATGGCGATGGCCATTTCATAATATGTTCGGGAGTCGCTTTTTTCCACAGGGCAAAATCAAAGGGATTCCTCTTTTCGTCCTGCCCTTCGAGAACCCTTGAATTGGCCTGGAGCTCTTCAAGTACCCTGCCCGACAGTTTCCCGTACTTATACTTTGAATTGTATTTCTCAACATCGAAATACACCGAACCGTTGACAATATATGCAAAACCATTCTTAAGTATGGTCCTGATAAACTCCTGTTGTTCAATTATATGTCCTGAAGCCCGCGGCTCTATTGACGGACTAAGGGTGTTCAGCTGGTCCATATTCCTGTGGAAGGTGTTAAGGTATTTCTGAACCACTTCCATAGGTTCGGTATGTTCAAGCCTTGCTCTTTTTTCGATTTTGTCCTCACCCTCGTCGGCATCGTTCTCAAGATGACCTACATCGGTGATATTCCTTACATACCTTACCCTGTAACCCAGATGCATAAGGTACCTGAACAGCAGGTCAAAAGTCACCGCGGGCCTGGCATGACCCAGGTGGGCATTGCTGTAAACCGTTGGTCCGCATACATAAATGCCTACAAAGGGAGGGTGAAGAGGTTTAAAAGGCTCTTTTTGTCGTGTCAGAGTGTTATAAATGACGAAATTATTCTGCATGGACTGTATTTTATAGTCGCAAAAGTAAGTGAAAAAAGGCATTTGAAGAATTTCTTACTGTCATGAAGAAGCAAAATACTGATAAATAATTGCCGAATCGGATACAATCTCATTAAAACAGGTCCGATTTTTTGGATTTAAGGAAGTGTCACAATACTTTAGCAGAAATTTTCCCCGGGCGAAATTCCGTGGTATCCCGGGTTGTGATGTTTGGAACTGTTCAGGTAATAATAATGCCTGACAGACAATTAAATGAAGTAGCGATTAAATGAACGAAAGACTTGAGAGAAGTATCCGTGAGAGGATTCTGATCCTTGATGGAGCGATGGGGACTATGATCCAGAGAAGGAGGCTTCAGGAGAATGATTTCCGGGGCGACCGCTTTGTGGACCATCCTTTGTCGCTTAAAGGAAACAACGACCTTCTTTCAGTCACAAGGCCGGATGTAATCCGCGACATCCACAGGGAATATCTTGAGGCCGGTGCTGATATAATCACCACAAACACCTTCAATGCCAATAAAATATCAATGGCCGACTATGGCATGGAGGATCTGGTTTATGAGATGAATCTGCAGTCAGCAAGGCTGGCAACTGATGCCATCAGTGCCTGGGTGCTTGAGCACGGACCGGCCGATCGTTTTATTGCCGGCTCCATCGGCCCGACAAACAAGACTGCCTCAATGTCAGCTGACGTCAATGATCCGGGTGCCAGGAGTATTACCTTCGACCAGCTTGTTGAAGCGTATGCCGGGCAGGTGCGTGGGCTTATTGACGGAGGGGTGCATATACTTCTTGTTGAAACAATTTTTGATGTTCTGAATGCCAAGGCTGCTCTTTTTGCCATTGATAATGTATTTAAAGAGAAGGGGAAAAGGCTGCCTGTCATGGTTTCTGCAACAATAACTGATGCCAGCGGCAGAACGCTGACAGGTCAGACACTCGAAGCCTTTCTTGTTTCCCTGACACATTTTCCTCTTTTCAGCGTAGGCCTTAACTGTGCTCTCGGAGCAAGCCAGCTGAGACCTTTTGTTGAAGAGCTCTCGCATAAAGCCGGATTATTTGTATCGGCTCATCCCAACGCCGGTCTGCCGAACCAGTTCGGCGAATATGACCAGTCAGCCAGGGAAATGGCTGAAGTGGCAGAGGAGTTCATGAAAGAGGGCTGGGTGAATATTATCGGAGGATGTTGCGGTACAACACCTCTTCATATAAAGATGATCGCGGAAGCATCGCGCAGGTATTCGCCAAGGCAGATACCCGTACTTAAACGGTATACCCGTCTCAGCGGTCTGGAGCCCCTTACAATAACCCCTGAAACCAATTTTGTCAACGTGGGTGAAAGGACAAATGTATCGGGATCGATACGTTTTGCCCGGCTCATCAGGGAAGAAAAGTATGATGAAGCCCTTGCCGTGGCAAGGTCGCAGGTAGAAGGAGGGGCCCAGGTGATTGATATCTGTATGGATGAGGCAATGCTCGACTCCGAAAGGGCGATGGTCCGGTTTGTGAAACTGGTAATGTCAGAACCTGATATTGCCAGGTTACCCCTTATGATCGATTCTTCAAAATGGAATGTGATAGAGTCGGCCCTGAAATGTATTCAGGGGAAATCGGTTGTTAATTCCATCAGCCTCAAGGAAGGAGAGGAGATATTCCTTGAACGCGCCATAAAGATCAGACAATACGGGGCTGCTGCTGTTGTAATGCTCTTTGATGAGAAAGGGCAGGCTGATACCTTTGAGAAGAAAAAAGAAGTTGCAGAAAGGTCGTACAGACTTCTGACCGAAAAGGCAGGATTTCCTCCTGAAGATATAATCTTTGATCCCAACGTGCTTGCCGTTGCAACCGGAATAGAGGAACATAATGACTATGCGGTAAGTTTTATAAAGGCCACGGAATGGATTAAAAAGAATCTGCCCTATGCCAGGGTAAGCGGTGGCATAAGCAACCTTTCTTTTTCTTTCAGGGGAAACGACAGGGTTCGCGAAGCAATGCATTCGGTCTTTCTTTACCATGCAATCAGGGCAGGACTCGACATGGGAATTGTCAACCCGGGCATTTTGCAGGTCTACAGTGAGATTCCCCCGGATCTTCTCATGCTGACCGAGGATGTTGTGCTTAACAGGAGGAAGGATGCGACCGAGAGACTTGTGAAGTTTGCCGAGGATCTGAAAAGCGAAGGGAAGAAAGAGGATAAAGCCGGAGAATGGCGGTCCCTGCCTGTTGTTGAAAGGATAAAGCATTCGCTTATCAGAGGTCTTGATGAATTCATTGCCATTGATATAGAGGAGGCCCGGCCACTCTTCTCCCGCTCGATTGAACTGATTGAAGGACCCCTGATGGAAGGGATGAACGAGGTGGGAGACCTGTTTGGTTCAGGAAAGATGTTCCTGCCGCAGGTTGTGAAAAGTGCAAGGGTTATGAAGAAAGCTGTTCAGGCTCTCTCACCCTATATTGAGATGGAAGGTGGCGATGACAGTATGAATGCTGCCGGCAAGGTGCTGCTTGCGACCGTCAAGGGCGATGTTCACGATATCGGAAAGAACATTGTCGGTGTGGTACTGTCGTGCAATAACTACAGGATAATCGACCTGGGCGTGATGGTCCCGGCCGACAGGATCATTGAAACAGCCGTTAAGGAAAAGGTGGATGTAATAGGTCTCAGCGGACTTATCACTCCCTCTCTTGAAGAGATGGTTCATGTGGCATCGGAGATGACCAAAAAAGGCATCAGCATACCTCTCCTCATCGGAGGTGCAACTACCTCGGAGATCCATGCAGCGGTAAAGATAGCTCCTGCATATAATAATACTGTGGTGCATGTGAAAGATGCATCAAAGGCAGCAGGGGTTATAGCTTCGTTGCTGAAGGAAGATAACAGGAATTTCTCCGGTGAAGTCAGGAAAAAATATGATAAGCTGAGGCTGGAACATCTGGACCGCCAGGTCAGAAGGGATCTTATCCCAATTGACGAAGCAAGAGGTAACAGTTTAAAAACCGGCTGGGAGAGTTATGAGATTCATGTGCCCTCAAGGCCGGGAGTTCATCATATAGCTGAATTTGGTATTGAGGAGTTATCGCGATATATCGACTGGACATTCTTCTTCCATGCCTGGAAACTGACAGGTAAGTATCCCGCTATATTCGATGACCCGGTTAAGGGAACCGAGGCATTGAAGTTGTTCAATGATGCAGGGGAGTATCTTAAAAGGATTGCCGCAGAGAAGCTCCTGAGGGTAAGCGGCGTTCTGGGGATCTTCCCCGCAGTGTCGGAAGGGGATGATGTCAGGTTGTTTACAGGTGTTGACGCAAAAGACACCCTGGCCGTTTTAAGGTTCCTGAGAAACCAGGAACGCAAGGACCATGGTATACCGAATCTCTGTCTGGCTGATTTTGTCGCCCCCGTAACGTCAGGGCTGACTGATTATGCAGGAGCCTTTGTGGTTACTGCCAAACCCGATAAGGATTCAGTTGCAAGGTACGCAGATGATGACTATGCAACCATCATGATAAGGATACTGGGCGACAGGATTGCCGAAGCTGCTGCTGAGCTCATTCATGAAAGAATAAGGAAGGATTACTGGGGTTACGCTGCCGATGAGAATCTTTCTCCTGAAGATCTCTTCCG
This sequence comes from uncultured Rikenellaceae bacterium, assembly GCA_964494045.1. Lineage (GTDB taxonomy): Bacteria > Bacteroidota > Bacteroidia > Bacteroidales > VadinHA17 > LD21. The sequence goes on along the minus strand of CAZBQM010000028.1, from coordinate 7,033 downwards.
CCTTAAATACAGCGGAATCCGTCCGGCTCCGGGTTATCCGGCCTGTCCCGATCATACTGAAAAACGAATATTGTTTGATATACTCGATGCCGAAAAATCCACAGGAGTGAAGCTGACAGAGAATTATGCCATGGATCCTCCCGCTTCGGTATGCGGATACGTGTTTGCACATCCGGCTTCCTCATATTTCAATGTAGGAAAGATAGCGAAGGATCAGCTTGAGGATTATGCATCGAGAAAGAATATGAGTGTTGATGAGGCGGCCAGATGGCTAGCCACTAATTTATGAATTTAGAAGATGAGTGTACTTGACAAGATCAGAACAGCAAAAGGCCCCCTGTTTACTTTTGAACTCCTGCCCCCTTTAAAAGGGCATAGTATCGGGAAGGTTTATGAGACCATTGACCACCTGGTGGAATTCAATCCTGCCTATATCAATTTTACATCCCACAGGAATGAAACCATTTTCAGGGAGAGGCCCGACGGGTTGCTTGAGAAGAGAATAGTAAGAAAACGACCGGGCACAATAGCTCTTGCAGCTGCTGTGAAATACAAATATAACATACCTGTTGTTCCCCATTTACTGTGCGGGGGATTCACTAAAGAGGAGACTGAGAATGTTCTTATCGAGATGAATTTCCTGGGAATTGATGATGTACTGGCATTAAGAGGTGATCCCCAGAGAGGGAGCCGTACCTTCATTCCTGAAAAGGACGGGTATACCCATACCTACGAGCTGGTGCAACAGATAGTAAATATGAACAATGGCAGGTATCTCGAAGAATCACTTGAGGATGCTGCTCCGACATCGTTCTGTATTGGTGTTGCAGGATATCCCGAGAAACATTTTGAGGCCCCTAACAGGAGTGTTGATCTGAAGAACCTTAAGATGAAGGTTGACTCGGGTGCAGGTTATATCGTGACCCAGATGTTCTTCGACAATGCCAAGTTCTTCAGGTTCAGGGATGAATGCAAGCGGACCGGAATCGAGGTCCCGGTTATTGCCGGCATCAAGCCGATATCGGCACTTAATGATATTAAGCTCCTGCCTCAGACCTTTCATATCGACCTGCCCGATGATCTGGTAAATGCCCTTATGAAATGCAAAACTGACCATGATGCCAGGGAAGTCGGCATCGAATGGGCAGTTTTGCAGTCAAAAGAGCTTATTAAAGCCGGCGTTCCGGGGATACACTATTATACCCTCGGCCGTTCCGACAATGTTGCCAGGATTGTTAAAGCTTCTTTTTAATATTTTCGCTGAAAGCTTTCTTCAACTCTTCAACATAATCGAGTTTCTCCCAGGCAAAGAACTCTACTTTTTTCAGGTAGACCTTACGTCCGTTACCGTTCACTGATACGGGTTTTACTCCGGGAACTTCGTAGTAGACTTCGACATCCTTCATAGCGGCATCCCTGCCAAAATGGCCATAGGAAGCTGTCGCAAGGAAGATGGGGTTTTTAAGGCCAAATCTTTTGACAATGGCATAGGGCCTGAGGTCGAAGATCTTTTTAACCCTGGCTGCTATCTCACCGTCACTGAGTGTTTTTCCTGAGGCATCAGTTACTTTCCCTGTGCCGTAGGTATTAACATATAAGCCAACGGGTTCAGCTATTCCGATGGCATAGGCTACCTGAACAAGTGCCTGGTCGCATATTCCGGCAGCTACAAGATTTTTTGCAATATGTCGGGCGGCATAGGCTGCAGAACGGTCGACTTTTGATGAGTCCTTTCCCGAAAAAGCGCCTCCGCCGTGGGCCCCGTGGCCACCATAGGTATCTACGATGATCTTCCTGCCTGTCAGACCGGTATCACCGTGAGGGCCGCCAATCACGAACTTGCCTGTTGGATTCACAAGAAGTCTCATATCGTCGGTGAAAAGTTTACGTATCCTTGCGGGCAGCGACTTCTTAACCCTTGGGATGAGTACTTTCATGATGTCATTCATGATTTTGTCCTGCATCTTCTTTTCCGCTGTCTTTTCGGCTTTGGCGCTTTTGTTTTCAGGAAGGATGAATTCATCGTGCTGGGTGCTTATGACAATGGTATCTATGCGGACCGGAACGTTGTCGTCGCTGTATTCTATTGTAACCTGCGATTTACTGTCGGGACGCAGGTATTTCATATACTTTCCTTCCCTTCTTATATTTGCCAACTCCTGCAGCAGCCTGTGTGCCAACTCGATACTCAGAGGCATATAGTTATCCATGTCGCGGCATGCAAATCCGAACATCATGCCCTGGTCACCGGCTCCCTGATCCTCAGGATTTTCGCGTACAACACCCTGCCGGATGTCTGACGATTGTTCGTGGATGGTAGAGATCACACCACACGAATCACAGTCGAAACGGTATTCGGGTTTGGTATATCCTATTTCCCTTATGACTTTTCTTGCTGTTTCCTGAACATCAACCCAGCCCTCTGTGCGCACTTCGCCACCGCATACAACGAGGCCGGTTGTAACAAATGTCTCACAGGCCACTTTGGATTCAGGATCCCAGCGAAGGAATTCATCGAGAAGTGCATCGGATATCTGATCGGCTACTTTATCAGGATGTCCTTCTGAAACCGATTCGGATGTAAATAAGTATCCCATAACTAAGTGTTTAAATGTTTAACAAAAAGATGGGAAGTATTGCTGATTGAATAATAACGGGATATTACTGTTTTAGCATTTTTTCCTGTGGTTGCAATCAGAACAAATCTTTCCACCAGTATATTCAGGGGACAAAGAAACAAAAAAATTTCCGAAAATAAAAATTAACCTCCTGTAAGCTGCCTGAATACTTCTTCAAGGTTACTCTCTTTTTTCTGCATCGAGAGTACTGTCAGGTTATTTTTAACGGCAAGATCAAACAATGCCGGCCGGATATCTTTTTCTCCACCGGCTTCGATAAGCCAGGTACAGGGTCCGGAGAGAGTAACCCTGGTTATGCCTTCAACAGAGTAAAGAAGCGACTCATCAACAGCATGGTCAAATTCAACGATTATCATCTGCCCCTGACGACTCAGTGTGGTGGCTATCAGGCTTTTTTCTTCATTGGCAACAATATGTCCCTTGTCGATAATGATAACCCTGTCGCAGACTGCTTCAACCTCCTGCATTATATGTGTCGACAGCATAACCGTCTTATCTTTACCGGTTTCACGGATGAGGTTTCTTATCTCTATAATCTGGTTGGGATCGAGACCGGTTGTTGCCTCGTCAAGAATCAGTATAGAAGGTTTATGAACAAGTGCCTGGGCAAGTCCCACCCTCTGACGGTAACCTTTTGAAAGGGCCCCGATCTTTTTGTCCTGTTCAGGTGTAAGGCCGGTTATTCCAATAATCTCCTTTACTGCTGTTCTTCTTTCAGCACGAGAAAGGTAGAAAGATGCTGCAAAATCAAGATATTCCCTGACGTACATCTCGGGGTAAAGAGGATTGTTCTCAGGCAGATAACCTGTTATCTTCCTGATCTCAAGACTGCCGGTTCCCGCATCATGTCCGTTGACTTTCACAGAACCTGAAGTGGAGGGAATGAAGCCTGTGATGATCTTCATCATGGTCGATTTTCCTGCTCCGTTGGGACCAATAAAACCCACTATCTCCCCGGTCTTTACCTCGAACGATACATTATCCAGAGCCTTCTGGTTCCCAAAAATCCTGGTAACTTCCTGAACAACAATAGACATAGTTTCCTGTCAGAATAATAAATAATCAGTCTAAGATAAAGCATTGACACTGTATCTGCAAAATTCAGGATCAGTGGCTGACGCAAAGGAAGGAACTCCGGCGTGATGAAACCTGAGAGTCATAAGCAGAAGGGTGCCCGAAGGCAGCCTGTACTAACCGTACATAAACTGTCCGACCTTGGCAAATGAAGCTTTCGGGTTTACGCAGCAGACAGGTATCCTTGAGCTGTTGGCAATGATATACTGTTCCGAAGCCCCGAGCATATAGTCGGCAAGAGTGATATTTTTGGTAGTCACCACAAGTATCAGGTCGGCATTCATCCTTTGGGCAAAATCAATAGTCTGCTGGGCGAACCTACCTTTTGACACCTCGTGTATCTCATAATTTATATTGTTCTGAGTGAGATATTTAATGGCAAAATTGAGGTTGATGTTGGTTGATTTAAGAAGGCTCTTGTCATTAACCTTGTTTTTCAGGATATGTACTTTTGAGTCGAAGTATTTACCCATGAAGATGGCCATATTGAGCTTCTCCTTGTTCTCGGTCCGGAAGTCGATGGGAAACACTATGTTATGATATCTGTTCTGGTCGGATGGAGGATCCTGGATGACAATAAAAGGTACCCTCGACTTGACAAGGACCTTTAATGCCCAGCTTCCGGTCAGCTTCTGCATCCCTTTGATGCCGTGGGTTCCCATGACGGCCAGGCTCACAAGACTACCGTCTTTGGTATTGATATAGTCGGCTATTGAGGAAAAGATGGAACCCTTAATAATATCGGAAACAATCCCGATATTATACTTCTTACTGTTTTCTTCGGCAATTTTCTTTAGCAGGCTTTTTTTCCCGGCCTCCTCTCCCGGCTTTATACCAGGTTCCACAATATGAAGCAGACAGATGTCATTTCCTACCATTTTGCCTATCCTGGCGGCATGGGCAAGCGCATTTTCCGCAACTTGAGTGAAATCCCACGGGACAACTATAAATTTTGCGGGTTCTTCCATATTATTAAAGGTTTCAGATTACTACTCAAAGTTATTCAGATTTTAACAAAAATCAAACCTTAGTTCGTGAGTGCTGTATTATATTCAGTAAAAACTCAAAAGAGAGGCAAATATTTCAGGATTGGAGGCAAATATTCTGAATAAGAGAGGGGTAAGGTACAAAAACAATGCCATATAACAGAAAATGATGATTATCAGTGCCGGGAATAAAGTAATAAGATGGCATTCCTTTCAAAAAATTGCACATTGATGGCAATTGGCGAGCAACAATTTATTATTTTTGGGCATAAATTTTTGGTATAAAACCCACATGTGTTACATATATAAATATGTATGCGCATAATTTTAAGAAAGGTGGGTTCGATCGGACCATTAAAAGGTAAATTAAATACTGATGAAACGGATAAAAATCAGGCAGCTGCTCGATTCTCAGTTAGTGGGATCGGATGTTCTTGTTAAAGGATGGGTAAGAACAAAGAGAGGAAATAAGAATATTTCATTCATTGCCCTTAATGATGGTTCGACTATCAGGAACATACAGATAGTCGTTGATCCTGCCATGTTTGGAGATGAATTGTTAAGGGACATAACCACCGGTGCATGTATTGGTGTTTCTGGGACTGTTGTGCAATCTCAGGGACAGGGTCAGAGTATCGAGATCAATGCCAAATCGATTGTGATTTACGGGAAATGCGACCCTGAAACCTATATTCTTCAAAAGAAGGGTCATTCCATGGAGTTTCTCAGGGAACATGCACATCTGCGTTTCAGAACCAACACGTTTGGGGCAGTGTTCAGGATCCGTCATGCCATGGCCTATGCCATTCACAAGTATTTTAACGACCGCGGATTCTGTTATCTTCATACACCTGTCATTACAGGCAGCGATTGTGAAGGTGCCGGTGAAATGTTTCATGTTACCACGCTTGATCTTAAAAATATAACTTTTGACGACAAAGGTCAGGTTGACTACGAAAAGGATTTTTTCGGAAAGGAGACTAACCTTACAGTATCCGGGCAGCTTGAGGGGGAACTTGGAGCCTTGTCACTGGGTGAAATTTATACTTTCGGTCCGACCTTCCGTGCCGAGAATTCGAATACTCCGAGGCATCTTGCCGAGTTCTGGATGATAGAGCCTGAGATGGCTTTTTATGATATAACGGATAACATGGATCTTGCCGAGGATTTTGTGAAATACCTGATCAGATACGCCCTTGAGAATTGCAAGGATGATCTGGATTTCCTTAACAAGATGATTGACAATGATCTGCTTGAAAGACTCAGGTTTGTTTCAGAAAATGAATTTGTAAGGCTCACCTACACAGAAGCAGTGGATATTCTGACCGCGGCCGAAAGAAAATGGGATTATCCTGTCGGTTGGGGCCGCGACCTTCAGGCTGAGCACGAGAGATATCTTGTTGAGGTGCATTTCAAAAAACCGGTCATACTTACAGATTACCCCAGGGAAATAAAGGCTTTCTACATGAAACAGAATGATGATGGCAAAACTGTAAAAGCCATGGATGTTCTTTTCCCGGGAATCGGTGAGATAATAGGTGGCTCTCAGAGAGAAGAAGACTATGATAAGCTTCTAAACCGTATCAGGGAGCTGAAACTGCCCGATAAAGATCTCTGGTGGTACCTTGAAACCAGGAAATTCGGATCGGCACCCCACAGCGGCTTCGGGCTGGGCTTTGAGAGGCTTATCCTCTTTATTACCGGGATGTCGAATATAAGAGACGTGATTCCTTTCCCGAGGACTCCCAGAAATGCGGAATTCTAACAGGTGATGACCGGCACGGACCGGTAATGAGGCGCTAATGTTAAAACAAAAGCTACAGCAGAAACTACTGCAGAAACTTTCACCACAGCAGATCCAGATGATCAAGCTGCTGGAGATTCCTACCATTCAGATCGAGCAGAGGATAAAAAAGGAACTTGAAGAAAATCCGGCGCTCGAAGAGGGACCTGAGGAAGAAGAGATCAGCAATTCAGCTGAACAGGAAGATGAGGATTACGAGGAGAAGGATAAGGATGATGAAGAGTTCACTCTCGACGACTATATCGACGATGATGAAATTCCGGAATACCGCCTTCAGGCCAACAACTACAGCAGGGATGATGAGAAAAGAACGGAGATACCATTCTCGGCCGGATCATCATTTCATGAACACCTTCAGACGCAGCTTGGATTGCGCGACCTGACCGAGAAGCAGAAAACCCTCGGGGAATATATTCTTGGAAACATCGATGAGGACGGCTATCTCAGGCGCGAACTCGAAAACATTGTCGACGACCTTGCTTTCCTCCAGAACATCGACACCACCGAAAAAGAACTTGAAGAGGTTCTTG
>CAZBQM010000027.1:20721-31672 GCA_964494045.1 uncultured Rikenellaceae bacterium | reverse complement strand
GATATCTTAAGTTTCTGTACAGAGGTCAGTTGTATGTCACTGGTTCCCGGAGGGAAGTCAATTATCATATAGTCAATCTCACCCCATTGAGTGTTTTCGAAAAGCTGGGTAAGGGCTTTTGCGGCCATTGGACCTCTCCAGATAAGGCTCTGCCCGGGATTTAAAAAGAAGCCGATCGAAATGATCTTAACGCCGTATTTGACAACAGGGAAGAATATTTCCTTTCCGTCAATTTCTTTGACTTCAGGTTTAATCTCTTCAATGCCAAACATTCTGGGTATTGAGGGTCCGAAGATATCGGCATCGACAAGGGCTGTATTGTATCCATTACGGGCAAGGGTTACAGCAAGGTTTGCCGAGACAGTTGATTTTCCGACTCCTCCCTTACCTGAGGCAACAACTATTATGTTCCTGATCCCTTCCATAGGGATCTTTTCAAAGACATTATTCATTCTTCAATTGTTTAAAATATTATACCAGATTTCCTTAATACTTCTACTTATAGGCAGATTTTTATCAAACTCAATTATACTCATTTTTGCGATCATTGCATTTAAAACAAGCGGTTCATATGGGAGAGTGCCAGCAACTCTTATGTTTTCTCCCATACACCATTCTCTAATCGTCTCACTCATAGTTTGATTGATATCGGCTTTGTTTATTATAACAATTGCTTCAATGCCCGATTTTGCAACTAAATTAATGGTTCGTTTCAGATCGCTTAAACCGGACATTGTTGGCTCGGTGACTATTACGGCCAGATCGGCACCGGTAATTGTAGATACGACGGGGCATCCTGTACCGGGAGGACCATCGAGAAGAATTGTATCAATACGGTTTTTATCAGCTGTTTCCCTTGCTTTTTCCCTTACCTGGTTAATAAGTTTACCGCTGTTTTCTTCACCAGGAGCCAGCCGTCCATAAATCATCCTGCCCTTTCTGAAGCTGCCGGAGTACATTCTGCTACGGTTGTTGGGGACCATCGAGATAGCATGCTCGGGACAGATTCTTGAACAAAGGAAGCAAGCGTCGCATGAAACTTCAACAATTTCGATCCTGTTATTCACGGCTTCAATTGCATCAAACCTGCAATAACCGGCACATAGTGAGCAATTGGTGCATATGGAATAGTCAATAACCGCCTTATAACCGGTAATAAATTCTGTCTCCTCTTCCTGTGTGGGATCAAACAGAAGATAAAGGTTTGCCGCATCGACATCACAGTCGGCCAGAACAATATTGCCTGCCACTGTAGCAAAAGCAGCGCTTATACTCGATTTCCCTGTTCCCCCCTTACCGCTGATTACCGCTATTTCCATAACTGGCTGTTATATTCATCGCTGTTTTTACTAGTTGTTCAGCAAAATCACTGTCAGTGTCGCTTACAAGTTCTCCTGTTGAATACAACTCTGCTGTTTTTTTGTTGTAAGGTATTTCAAGCAACAGGGGTATTTTTTCTTTTTCAAGGTATTCATAGACATCCCTGGTTCCTGTCCCTGACCTGTTTACAATAACACCAAATGGCTTTCCGAGGTTTTTCAGAGTTTCGGCGCTTTGTATCAGATCGCTGAGACCAAATGGTGTTGGCTCGGTAACCAGGATTGTGTAATCGGCCCGTGACACAGTCTGTATAAAAGGGCATGAAGTTCCCGGGGGTGCATCAAGTATAACTGTTCCTCTCATATTATCCGTTTCCCGAATGGCTTTTTTTATAATGCTGACAGGCGACATGACACCTGTATTCATTGAAGCTTCAGTTATCCTGTGTTCCCCCTTAAGTTGATATGAGATAACTGATCCCTGTATGACATCTTTCTCTGCAATGGCATTATGAGTGCAGGCCACAGTACAGGCTCCGCAGCCATGGCAAAGATCGTCGACTACCTGGATGAACTTTATACCGGGAAGAATGAAAATAGCATTGTAATTACAGTAGTCGTGGCAAAGACCGCAATAAGTGCATTTTAAAGTATCAATCAGGGGAACAGGCAGGACGACTGGGGTTCTTCTGCTTTCAGTTGCCTTGAAAAAAGCCAATGAATTGGGAGCCTCGGCATCACAATCCACAAGGTGACATTTCTCACCATTTTTAAAAAGGGCGTTAAACATATTTGTGGCAACAAAAGTCTTCCCTGTACCTCCTTTCCCACTGGCAACTGCAATTCTTATCATTTTGTTCTTTCCTGAAAGAATTATTTCAATTAGTCTGATAGCATGTGTGACACATTTGCTTTTTGATCCATGTTTAGCGTTGAGATGGAAGATGATGCCTTGAGACCGTGACAGACACCATTCTGTCAGGTCTGCAGTGCCTGGATCATAATCCCTTCTGAAAAGCAGGTGCGATTAACTGCAAAATGCCCTGCCACCTTTTCTTAGGACCAATGTTTGCATATGAAAGAGGTTTTAATGATCACAGGAATTCGCTCCGGTGTGGAGCGTGTTGTTAAGCAGATCATTTGCCAGTTCTTTCGGGTCCTTTACCTGGGCACCTGCAAAGACATTTATATTTTGCTGATTGAAAAGACTAATGGCTCTTTGTCCCATTCCTCCGGCAATCACATCAGTAACTCCCTTTTCGGCAAGCCAGGCCGGGAGCAAACCCGGTTCATGCGGTGGAGGTGTAATCAGCGTTTCTGATTTTATTGAGCCATTATCAGTATCAATTATAGCAAACTGCTGACAATGACCAAAGTGAGAACATAATATCCCGTCTTCCAACGGAATCGCAATTCGTTTATTCATATTTATTTCAAGTTAAAGTTATACTAATCCACTTCTTTTTCTCTTTCCTTCTCCTGATCCTCCCCCTGCTTTTCTTCTTTTTCCTTCACCTTTGCCCATCCTTGATGCGATTTCTTCAGGATCATTTTTTCTGCACCTGCCAAGCCCCCGTCCTGTTCCGGGGCCTTTACCTTCCGGTCCGGTTCCGTTCATTTTCGGCATGACCTACTTCTTTTTGTTTTTTAACATGTCAATTACTTCGCCTATTGTCTTTTCAGGTTCTTTCAAAACGATCATCCTGATATTGAGGGTATCAAGTAAAGATTTTATCTTAATACCGAACTCTCCTGAGATTACCTGTCCTGCATCCCGGGAGGCTACAAGCTGTACCGATGCAGGTCCGGCTCCTTCGCTGGCATCCCTGTTTGGATTCCGGATAAACTCAGTGGTCCCGTTTTCATCATCAAAGACCACAAAATACGAGCAGCGTCCAAAACGTTGGTCCATTTTGCATTCAAGACTGTCGCCTGTACTCGTTATTGCACTTTTCATATTGCCAATGTATTGCGTTTAGGAGAAGAATCTCCTTCAGATTTTTATTCATTTATCTTTTTTCCATCGGAATCCGGATGCCAGGTGTCTTTGCTGCCACACAATGGACAAATGGTGACGGTATCCGCAACGGGTTTGTTGAAATAACATCCGCATGAATGGCATGAGTACCATTCGTCGTCAAAATAAATTTTTCCTCCTTCAATAATGATCTGTTTCCCTGTAACAAAAGCCTCTGCAACCTTCTGCCTTGCCCTTGAACAGATTCTGGTAAGTGTTGGTCGCGATACATTCATTACCTCAGATGCCTGTGAATGATTTAGCTTTTCAAAGTCGACGAGTTTTAAAGCTTCATACTCTTCTATCTGAAGAAAAACTGTTTCGACATGGCTATTATCACTCATCCCTCCGTAGGGTTTGAAGCCTGAGATTACCGGTGGTATGCTTATTCTCCTGTATTTTAATGGACGTGGACACATATATTATGAACCATGGTTCAATACAAAAGTAATGAACATAAGTTCAAAACCAAAAAAATATGACTTTTTTTTAAAAAGTGACGATGAAAACCATTCCATACCGAACCTTTATTGGATAGTCAGGTGTCATATTGGATAGTCTGGTGTCAGTAATACTGAATATTTATACATGAAGACATTTCGTTGTGCTTTTCCCTCACTTCAGGATTATGGTTATACACAATGGTATGTTTACAGTCGATCCAGGGAAGAGCATCTCTTCACTCAAGGGGTGCTTGTTCCGGCATCATCCGATGATTTCTTTTCTGCATCCTGACGAATATTTCTCAAGGTCTTCCATGAAAGTGTGATTATACAAAGTTTCTTATTAATTATCTGCCTGGTGCCGGGCATTTTAAGTATGGCAGAGGTAACGTGGTATACTGCTTAATGTGGTTAACACGGGCAATGGCAGAGTTAGAAATATTAATATTTTAGCTAAATTGCAACTTCTGTCAGGAATTGACTTAAAAGACATTCTGGTTTCAGTATCAAAAGATTTTAAAGATGGGAAAGATCAGCTCAGTCGTATGTTTTCTTCTGGCGTTTTTGCTTTTTTCAACTGATTCATATTCGCAGGATCGTTTTGAGTTCACAGTCGCTCCTGATGGCTCCGGGGATTTTATTCTGATTCAGCAGGCAATTGATGCGTCCAAGGCCTTTCCCGACCGGCGTGTTACAATATATGTGAAAAATGGGGTCTATAATGAAAAGATTGTGGTTCCGTCGTGCAATACAAGGCTGTCGATAATAGGAGAGGACCCTCTCAGAACCATTATCACATGGAATGATCATTTTAACAGTATTAACCGGGGGAGGAACAGTACTTTCTACACTTTTACTCTGCTGGTTGAAGCTGATGATTTCTATGCTGAAAATCTGACTATAAGGAATACTGCAGGTCCTGTTGGCCAGGCTGTAGCCCTCCATGTTGAAGGTACCAGGTGTGTTTTCAGGAATTGCCATATTCTTGGTCACCAGGATACCCTTTATACAGGAGGTCAGGACAGCAGGCAATATTATGACAATTGCCATATTGAAGGGACCACGGATTTCATTTTCGGTGCAGCTACTGCAGTGTTCAACAACTGTACTATATGTTCCCTTGGTGATTCTTATATAACAGCTGCTTCGACACCTGCAGGGAAAGCGTTCGGGTATGTATTCCTGAACTGTCGTCTTACTGCGCTGGAAGGGGTAAACAGGGTTTACCTCGGAAGGCCATGGCGTGACTTTGCAAGGGTTGCATTTATAGGATGTGGGATGGGACCACACATAGCTCCTGAAGGTTGGGCAAACTGGGACGGTACCGGCCGTGACCGTACTGCCTGGTATGCCGAATACGGGAATACCGGTCCAGGTGCCGTTGTCACGGGCAGGGTGGCATGGAGCCATCTTTTAGGCAGGAGGGAAGCATCAAAATACACCATTGAAAGGATCCTTTCACCTTCCTTTGGAAAAGAAATGCCAGTTGAACAATGGATAACAGGGAAGGAGTAACAGGCCCGGTCCTTTTGTGAAACATGCTTACGAATTTATTCAATGATTAAAAATTACGATTAACTTTATAGCAAAAGCTTAAAAACATCTGACATGAAAAGACTTGAATTCAAGACAACCTTACTGATATCATTTCTTCTTGTTCTCGGATCCGCTCTTGAGGCTCAGCAGGCTTCAGACAGGAACCCGGGCAGACCGGCAAGAAGCCCTGAACAGATTGCAGCCGAACAGAAGGCCAGAGAAGAAAGGACCAGAAATGACTGGCCGAATCTGGCACGTTACAGAGAAGATAATATAAAGCTGGGAGATCCGGCACCGGGAGAGAAAAGAGTGGTTTTCATGGGTAACTCCATCACTGAGGGGTGGAAAAACATCGATCCGGAGTTTTTCAACGGTCGTCCCTATATAGGCCGGGGTATAAGTGGTCAGACCACTCCCCAGATGCTTCTCAGGTTCAGGTCTGACGTTATCAACCTCAAACCTGCGGTTGTGGTTATACTGGCCGGGACCAATGATATTGCCGGGAATACAGGACCTTCAACCCAGGCCATGATCGAAGACAATATCAAATCGATGGTTGAGCTGGCCCGGGCAAACGGAATCAGGGTAGTCTTGTGTTCGGTTCTCCCTGCCTATGATTATCCCTGGACCCCCGGGGTAGAACCGGCCGGGAAGATTGTTGCCCTTAATGAATGGATAAAGAAATATACCAAAGAACAAAAAATTACCTATGTTGACTTCTTCACTCCTATGGTTGATGAGAGGCAGGGGCTTAATAAAATCTATTCAGGGGATGGAGTTCATCCTAACAAAGACGGATACAAACTTATGGATCCTCTTGTTGAAAAGGGAATCGCTGCGGCAATGAAGAAGAGATAAGGGTAAAAGCAAACTGATATTTCTGATCCATCCGATACAATAGGATTCTATCGGGAATCCATTTACATTCAGACATGATTAACCTGTATAACCTTTATAACGTCTCGCTTGTCCTGATCTTTGGTTGTGCAGTGATGGTTTTTCTGATGCTTTTTTTTGTGACGGCACCCTACGGCAAATTCACCAGAAGGGGCTGGGGGCCTGTCGTGAAGGCAAAATGGGCATGGATGATAATGGAATTTCCTTCGCCTGCATTAATTGTATTCTTTTATATTATATCGCCGGACCCGGGCCCTGTCGGGACGCTTTTTCTTATTCTTTGGCTGATTCACTATCTGCACAGGACTTTTGTTTATCCCTTCAGACAGTCGGGAGGAGAAAAAGACTATCCGGTGCTGGTGGCTGCTATGGCATTTGTGTTTAATATTTTCAACGGTACGGCAAACGGATACGGAATTTTTTATCAGTCAGGCTACCATATATCCTGGTTTTATTCATGGCAGTTCATCACCGGACTTGTAGTTTTCATTACAGGTTTCCTGATAAACAAAATCGCGGATGAAAGGCTGAAAAAACTCAGAACCGGTAAGCCGGGGGAGTACAGCATACCCCAGGGATGGTTGTTCAGGTATATATCTTCGCCGCATTATTTTGGTGAAATAACAGAATGGGGCGGATGGGCACTTATGACCTGGTCGCTGCCGGGTCTTGCATTTTTTGTTTTCACCTTTGCAAATCTTTTCCCGAGAGCAATCAGTTCGCATAAGTGGTACAAAGCTGTTTTTCCTGAATATCCACCTGAAAGAAAGGCAATAATACCATTCATTATCTGATCTTTTTCCTGGACTTCCGGACTCTTTTCCTGGAGCAGGTTTTATCCATGGAATCTGTCTCCAGCAAAAGCTTTAGAAATATTCAATAATTCATAAATTTCTTTCCTTTTTTGTTGCATGGTATGGTATGGAAATATACTTTTGCAGCGAAAATCAATTTTATCAATTCAAATGGACGACGGCCCCGCGAATATATTATTTAAAACACTGATATAGAGGAGGCTGCCTTTTAATGCTTCCTGCTGTATCAAAAAAGGAAGGAGGCATTATGACTTCACTTACAACATTTTTTCTAAGCGGCATAATTGGCAAGGAAGCTTTTGGAGCTGATGGTGATTCTGTTGGCGTCATCAGGGACCTGCTCATCGGTGCAATTCCAAATGGGCAAAATGATCCTGACCAACAACGTGTTACCGGCATCAAACTGAGAATCAACAAGGAGAACAGGTATTTCTCTTTCGGTACTTTCAGGGTGATAAAGGCCAGGGAGGTTCTGAGTGTCACATGCTCGGGTCTGACAGAGCTGAGTAGAGGTGATGTCGAGAGTGGTCTTCTTCTTGTTGAAAACATCCTCGACAGACAGATTGTCGATCTTAACGGACGCAAGCTTGTAAGGGTTAATGATGTCAGGTTAGCCACAATACCGGCCGGAACCTTTGCCGTAGCCGTTGATATAGGACTTGAAGGTCTTCTGAGGAGGATCGGCATTTTAAGGCCTTTCAGGATTCTTCTGGCAATTTTAAGGATGAGCATCCCGACCAAACTGATTCTGTGGGATGATGTTCAGGCCATTGATTTTTCAAACCTAAATATAAAGTTGTCGAAGAGTTACGCTAAGCTTCATACCCTTCATCCATCAGATATTGCTGACATACTCGAGGATCTTGGAAGAAAATCAGGCACTTCAGTTTTTTCTGCTCTTGATGAAGAAAAAGCTGCAGATGTCCTCGAGGAGATGGAAACGGATGTACAGATTCATATCATCGAGAATCTGCCTGTTGACAAGGCAGCAGATGTACTTGAGAAGATGCCGGCTGATGAAGCGGCGGATATCATAGATGAACTTGAGGATGAGAAGGCTGAAATACTGCTGAGGGAGATGGATACTGAATCATCACAGGAGGTAAGAGAGCTTCTTGAATATGAAGATGACCGGGTGGGAGGCTTTATGACCAGCGATTATCTTGCCTTCAATCCTGAAAAAACCGTTGAGGAGGTCATTAATGAGCTCCGGGAGAAAAAGCCGGAGGCTGCAGAACTGTACAACCTGTGTGTAACCGAAGAGGGCGATGAACTTATTGGCACATTCAACCTGCGTGATCTTGTACTGGCTGAACCTGGGGCAACCCTTAATAAGATAATGAAGGCTGAACCTGTTTTTCTTTATGATGATCAGAAAGCCGGGGCGATAGCAGAGATTGTATCGAAATATAACCTTCTTGCAGTGCCTGTTGTAGACAGGAACAACATGCTTCAGGGCATGGTAGTGGTCGACGATGTGGTCGAGGATCTGATTAGTGAAAGAAGAACAAAGAAGAAGTAAGGAGTATATGATGATCAGAACTAATCCCGCAAGATCAAAGTTCCTGAAGAACCTGGTAATCTTTTTTGCTATCCTTGGTCCCGGAATAATAACAGGAAGTGTTGACAATGATGCCGGTGGTATCACAACTTATTCGGTAGCCGGAGCTTTATATGGGTACGGGTTGATATGGACGCTTATCCCCTCATTCATAGTCCTTGTGGTGATACAGGAAATGAATGCGCGGATGGGTATTGTAACAGGGAAAGGACTTTCCGATCTTATTCGTGAGAATGCCGGACTGAAGCTTACTTTTTTTATATTTATTGGCCTCCTGCTGTCAAATATTGGGAATACCACCACTGAGTTTGCGGGAGTGGCAGGCAGTATGGAGATATTTGGTGTCTCCAAGTATATCTCGGTTCCCATTGTAGCATTTATGGTATGGGTTCTTGTAGTAAAGGGGACATATCAGATTGCGGAACGAATATTTCTGATCTTCAGCGCTTCACTGCTTACGTACATCGTTTCGGCTTTAATGGGAAAGCCTGACTGGGGCGAGATAGGATCAGCCATTATCAGGCCTGGTATCGGGCTCAACACCAGGAGTCTGACAATCATTATTGCCCTTGTTGGTACAACCATAGCCCCATGGATGCAGTTTTACATGCAGTCGACTGTCATTGAGAAGGGTCTTACAATTAAAAACTACCGTTTTACGGTGATTGATATTGTAGTTGGTTGTGTCATCACGGTGGTTGTTGCCTTTTTTATTATGGTGGCTTGTGGTTCAACCCTTTATCCGAACGGGATAGTTATTAATGAGGCAAAAGATGCCGCTGTTGCACTTAAACCTCTGGCAGGAGAACTGGCATCCCAGGTCTTTGCTTTCGGCCTTTTCGTGGCTTCGGTCTTTTCTGCAACGATCCTGCCTCTGGCAACCTCTTTCTATATCTGTGAAGCTTTTGGATTTGAGACCGGCCTCGATAAAACATGGAGTGAGGCTAAGGAATTCTATTCTCTTTACACCGGGATAATCATACTCTCAGCCCTCATCATTCTTATGCCAAATGCTCCACTTATATCCATTTCGATCTGGTCGCAGGTCCTCAATGGTATACTTCTACCCGTAGTTCTTGTATGTATGATACTCCTTATTAACAATCCCAAAATCATGGGTTCTTATGTCAACACAAGAGTACAGAATATAATAGGATGGAGTGCTGTTGTCGTTATGACCTGCCTGTCACTGGTGCTTCTTATAATGCCTATTGTCAGCAGAAACTGATCTGATTACCAAAGTTTTCGGTTTTTTCAACTTTTTTTAGTCCCTTCAAAGGGCCAGGTGAAAAAGTTTATCTGCTTATATGACCTGTTCCCTTAATAGAAAATCCTCCATTAATTTCGTTTCCTGAAAATGAAATTTAACTTTACCTGGTATTTTGACCGGTAATTATGTTTGAAAGTTATTTTAAAGGATCAGTTTACGATACTCCCGTAAAGGAAAAACCGACTTTGTGCGATAGAATACTGTCCGACAGCAGGTTGTATTTTACGCTGAAATATGCCAGGATTGTTTTCAGTACAAGGAGCGAGGCCAGGAGGGGTATTTACGATACAAAGGCATGGTCCGATTCATCGTTTTATATTTTCAGGTTTATTGAAAAAGCCGGAGGTGTGTTCCACATATCGGGTATGGATAACATCGGTAAGTCAGATGGTCCGGTGCTATTCATTGCCAACCATATGAGTACTCTTGAGACAATGATTCTGCCATGTATAATAGCCCCCAAAAGGGAGGTGACCTTTGTTGTCAAGGAAAGCCTGGTAAAACATCCCCTTTTTGGTGATGTGATGAGATCAAGGAATCCGGTGGTTGTCGGCAGGACCGATCCCCGGAAGGACTTTGAAGCTGTTATGAACGGTGGCATGGAACTACTCTCAAAGGGCTCTTCAGTTATTATTTTCCCCCAGAGCACACGAAGCCTCGAATTCAAACCTGAGGATTTCAATTCACTCGGAGTGAAACTTGCAAAAAAAGCAGGAGTAAATGTTGTACCTGTGGCACTTAAAACGGACTTCTGGGGTAACGGTAAGCTGATCAGGGAACTGGGCCCCATTGACAGCAGCAAGCATATCTATTTTAGGTTTGGAGAACCTTTCCCTGTAACGGGGAACGGCAAAGCCGAGAACCAGCAGATAATCAGTTTTATCGGAAAGGCACTTGAGGAATGGAAAGAAACACGGACCATATGATACCGGGGGTGACCGAATCAGTGTATTTATAACATTTTTAAATTATTTTTCATTAGTGTAATATTTACATTTAAAGAGGATTTTTAATATATTTGAAAATCAGCCGGCATGGAAAGCTGCCTGATATTTTGGAATTTGCGTTTATATTAAGTTCTTTTTTCTATTTA
>CAZBQM010000027.1:0-20621 GCA_964494045.1 uncultured Rikenellaceae bacterium | reverse complement strand
GGAAGAAATTTTGATCGGAAAACTTAAAAATATACGTTATGATTAATTCAACAAAAGGTAAAGAGGTATGGTTTGTAACGGGTAGCCAGCATCTGTATGGCCCCGATACATTGAAACAGGTAGCAGCCGATTCATCGGTAATAGCTGAGGCATTCGACAAATCACCCCTGATTGGGGTAAAGGTTGTTTTTAAACCTGTATTGACTACACCGGAGTCGGTTACGGAATTATGCCAGGCCGCAAATAATGACAATAAATGCATTGGGCTTATCACCTGGATGCACACCTTTTCTCCAGCCAAAATGTGGATTGTTGGGCTGTCAATTCTGAAAAAGCCATTTTTGCATTTTCATACC
The DNA here is from genome assembly GCA_964494045.1 of uncultured Rikenellaceae bacterium. GTDB lineage: Bacteria > Bacteroidota > Bacteroidia > Bacteroidales > VadinHA17 > LD21. Next base: position 20,265 of record CAZBQM010000027.1, on the reverse strand, counting down.
CAGATGAACAGGGATATCCCCTGGGCTACGATTGACATGGATTTTATGAACCTTAACCAGTCGGCTCACGGCGACCGTGAATTCGGATTCATTACTTCGCGGATGAGGCTCGACAGAAAAGTTGTTACAGGTCACTGGCAGGATCCGGTTGCAGTAAAGAGTATTGCTGTTTGGACAAGAGCCGCATTGGCTTTTGATGATGCACGCAGCATGAAGGTTGCACGCTTTGGCGACAACATGAGAGATGTGGCCGTGACCGAGGGAAATAAGGTTAGTGCCCAGATAAAACTTGGATATTCGGTTTATGGTTATGGCATTTCTGAACTGGTTGAATCGGTGAATAATATCGGGGATGCCGAGGTTGAGAAACTTGTCAGGGAGTATGCCGATATATACGAGTTTGGTCCTCAGGTAGCAACTTCTGTTTCGGTACGCGATGCAGCCAGGATAGAACTGGGTTTGGAAAAATTTCTGGAGGCCGGTAATTTTAAGGCTTTTACAACAACCTTTGAGGATCTCCATGGTCTGAAGCAGTTACCTGGTCTGGCCGTGCAGAGGCTTATGGAAAAAGGTTACGGCTTTGGTGCCGAAGGTGACTGGAAGACGGCTGCCCTTGTAAGATCAATGAAGGTTATGGGCGATAAACTTCCGGGTGGTACATCCTTTATGGAGTTCTATACTTATCATTTCAATCCTGCTGAAACGGCCGTACTGGGAGCACATATGCTCGAAGTATGTCCTACTATAGCAGCCTCCAAACCACGGCTTGAGGTACATCCTCTTTCGATAGGTGGTAAAGCTGATCCGGCCAGACTGGTGTTTAAATCAGCAACAGGGAAGGCAATAAATGCTTCTCTCATCGACCTGGGTAACAGGTTCAGAATGATTGTCAACAAGATCGAAGTTGTTGAATGTCCGAATATGCCAAAACTTCCGGTTGCAAGCGTATTGTGGAAACCTGCTCCTGATCTCAGAACTGAAGCAACTGCATGGATTCTTGCAGGAGGAGCTCACCATACCGGATTCAGTACTGCTGTCAACGAAGAATATATTGAAGATTTCTGCTCAATGTCGGGTGTTGAATATCTGATTATTGACGAAAAGAGTGATCTTGATTCGTTTAAAAAGGAGCTAAGGACAAACGAGGTTTATTATCACCTGGCCAAAGGTATTTGACAGGATCCTGTTTGAATCTTAAAACCTTTGTTCTACCTTTAGATAATAATCTGATGGTAGAGCTACTCAATTTATTGAAAGGTTTTAATGAAGCTGTATTCTGAATATTCCAGGCATCTGATAGCGGTCGACTGTATTATTTTTGGTTACGATATCCGCGAAAAACAGATAAAGCTACTCCTTATAAAGAGAAACTTTGAGCCGGCAATCGGCAAATGGTCTCTGGCGGGTGGTTTTGTGAAAGACGATGAGAATCTTGATGATGCAGCATGCCGTGTGCTTCACAAGCTGACCGGATTAAAGAACATATATATGAAACAACTCTTTGCCTACGGGGACGTGGAACGCGACCCCGGGGCAAGAGTTATTTCTGTTACCTACAGTGCCCTTATAAAAATACAGGATATTGATAAGGAAAGAAAGGAAAAGAACGGAGCCCAGTGGCATTCCATAGCAAGGCTGCCGCACCTTATCTTTGACCACACATCAATGGTCAAACGGGCACTCAAAGAATTGCAGCTTCAGAGCAAGGTAAAACCGGTGGGATTTGAACTCCTTCCCGAGAAATTTACCCTGGTTCAGCTTCAGGATATGTATGAGGCTGTTTTTCAACAGACCATAGATAAGAGGAATTTCAGAAAAAAGATGCTTTCTATGGATATCATTGAGAAACTTGAGGAAAAAGAAAAGGAGACTTCAAAGAAAGGAGCTTTTTACTACAGGTTCAACCGTGAAAGATACAAGCTGCTCAGGAAGCAGGGATATTATTTCAGCCTTGAAATGAGTGGTACAGACCAAAAAACAGAAAACTAAAAATTTCAAAGATGTTAGAAGAACTTAAGAAAGTTGTTTTCAGGGCCAACCTTGACCTGGTGAAACATGGCCTTGTCATTCACACATGGGGAAACGTCAGTGGCCGCGATCCTTCAACCAGGCTGATCGTTATCAAACCCTCGGGAGTCAGCTACGATACAATGCAGCCGGAAGATATGGTTGTTCTCGATCCTTCCGGCAATGTCGTCGAAGGCAGATTCAAACCCTCTACTGATGCCGCTACTCATCTCATACTCTATAAAACCTATCCCTCTGTAGGAGGAGTGGTACATACCCATTCTACTTTTGCCACCTCATGGGCCCAGGCAGGGCTCGACATTCCCGCCTTCGGGACAACCCATGCCGATCATTATCACGGAGAGGTGCCATGTACCAGAAAGCTTACCGATGATGAGATATCAAATGACTATGAGATAAACACCGGACGCGTGATAGTCGAGAGACTTGGGAATTCCGATCCACTGGAAAGGCCCTCGGCCCTGGTTAATTGCCACGGTCCATTCTGCTGGGGAAAAGATGCCCCTGAAGCAGTTTATAACGCTGTCGCACTTGAAGAGATAGCCAGGATGGCTTATAATACAGTGCAGCTCGGCCAGATAGAACCAGTGGGGAAGGTTCTGCTTGATAAACATTACCTCAGGAAACATGGGAAGAATGCCTATTATGGCCAGAAGTGAGCACCTGATAACGGCCAAATGCCTCTGACCTGCCAGGGGAGTTGACAGCTAATCCCCTGTTGACAGGTATTATTATGAATTAAAAATGCTTACAAAAAACTATTGACCGATGAAAAAACTGATATTACTTATTGTGGCTTTTGTATTGATAGCAGCGCCGGAAAGTGAAGCCCAGAAAGCTAATCCTTCCGGTGTAAACCAGCTTATTGTAGTGGCCAATCACCCGGGATATGTCATAAGCAAGGATATCTACGGACATTTTTCAGAACACCTGGGGACATGTATCTACGGAGGGATCTGGGTTGGTACGGATTCTCCGATTCCCAATACTTATGGGATCCGAAATGATGTGCTCTTTGCACTGCGCGAGATTAAGGTTCCAAACCTCCGCTGGCCAGGAGGTTGCTTTGCCGATACCTATCACTGGAAGAATGGGATAGGTCCCAACTCACAGAGAGCCTCAATAATAAACACTAACTGGGGAGGAGTAACTGAAGATAACTCTTTTGGCACTCATGAGTTTATGAAACTTACCGAACTGCTCAACTGTGATGCCTATATCAATGGTAATGTCGGTTCAGGAACCGTTCAGGAAATGTCTGAATGGGTTGAATACCTGACATCCGATGCCGAAAGTCCGATGACAATACTCCGGAAGAAAAACGGGAGGGAAGAACCATGGAAGGTGAAGTATTTTGCCATTGGCAATGAGAACTGGGGTTGCGGGGGTAATATGACCGACGAGTTCTATACAAATGTAATGAGACAGTACTCTACTTACCTGGGTAACCATGGAGGTAACAACCTTTACAAGGTTGCCTGTGGTCCGTCAGACTATAACTATGCCTGGACCGAGACTCTTATGAAAGACAGTAATTCACGGGACAGGTTTCAGGGTTTGTCGATTCACTATTATTCTATAGTCGACAACTGGAACAAAAAAGGTTCAGCAACAGCCTTCGGGGAACGTGAATGGTTCAGGACCATGAAGGCTAACCTTCAGATGGATGTCATCATCAAAGGCCATAAGGCCATCATGGACAGGTACGATCCCCTTAAGACAAAAGGTCTTGTTGTTGATGAATGGGGAAACTGGTTCGATGTTGAACCCGGTACAAATCCGGGCTTCCTCTACCAGCAGAATACCCTTCGGGATGCACTTACTGCTGCCATACACCTTAACATCTTCAATCTTAACGCCGACAGGGTAAAGGTTGCTAACCTTGCCCAGATGGTCAATGTCCTTCAGTCTGTGATTTTGACAAAAGACGACAAAATGGTACTGACACCTACCTATCACGTGTTCAGGATGTTCAGGGTCCATCAGGAGGCCAGGCTGCTCAATATCGATCTCAGATGCGAGGATTATGAATATGGTGATGAGAAGGTTCAGACCATATCAGCATCTGCCTCGGTTGATGCTGAGGGGAAGATGCATATCTCAGTCGCCAATCTTAATCCCAATAAAGGCATCCGCCTTTCCTGTCCGGTTGTAGGTGAAACCTATAAACTTATCACTGGGGAAGTTCTGACTGCAAAAGATATGAATGCGATGAATACATTTGAGAATCCTGATGCTGTCAAACCGGTGGCATTCAACGATTTCACATATAAGGACGGACTTCTGACCATCAATATGCCGGCCAAATCAGTTATAGTTCTGGAAGCATCAAAATGATTTTAATGATATAATTATTGTTGTTTCACGGTTACCGGGCACCTGTTTTTTTTTAACCTAAACCTGATCTTTATGAAGACAAAATCCTGCTTAATCCCGGTTACGGGTTTTACCGCACTCATTCTTCTGCTGGTGGCCTGCAGTGATAAGGGCAGTACGGCCCAGGATTATCCTATCCAGCCTGTCCCTTTTACTTCAGTCAGACTGACTGACGACTTCTGGCAGCCCAGGATCAAAAAGAATGCCGATATTACAATACCCATTGCCTTTGGGTATTGCGAATCGACCGGAAGGGTCAAAAACTTTGAAGTCGCAGCCGGACTTGATACCGGAAGGTTCAGAACCATTTTTCCCTTTGACGACTCTGACGTATATAAGATAATAGAGGGTGCAAGCTATTCGCTCCAAACCTTTGCGGATCCCAGGCTGGAATCATATCTGGATACACTGATTTATAAGATCGGCATGGCCCAGGAAGAAGACGGTTATCTATACACAAACAGGACCATTGCCGAAAAACACGGGGGAGAAGGACTTCATGAATGGGCTGGCAAAAACAGGTGGGAACTGGATTCAATCCTGAGTCACGAGTTATACAATCTGGGTCACCTCTACGAGGCTGCTGTAGCTCATTATCAGGCAACTGGCAAGAGAACACTGCTGGATATAGCAATCAAATCGGCCGAACTTGTCGATAAGGATTTTGGATGGGACCGTGTAAAGGTTTACCCCGGTCACCAGGTCATTGAGATGGGACTTGTCAAACTCTTCAGGACTACAGGCGACAGGAAATACCTTGATCTGGCCAGGTTCTTTCTGGATGTCCGCGGACCAAAGGGACAGGAATACAACCAGGCACATATCAGGGTGACCGACCAGACTGAAGCGGTGGGCCATTCTGTAAGGGCAACATATATGTACTCCGGCATGGCTGATATTGCCGCCATTGAAAAAGATGAGGCCTATCTGAATGCCATAACGCGGATATGGAAGGATATTGTTTATGGAAAGATGTACATAACTGGTGGAATTGGTGCCACTGGCGGTAACGAGGGTTTTGCAGGTCCATATGTACTTCCAAATATGACTGCCTATTGCGAGACATGTGCTTCGATCGGTAATATATTTACAAATCACAGGCTCTTCCTGCTTCATGGTGAGGGGAAATATATCGATATTCTCGAAAAGACCCTTTATAATGCCATGCTGTCAGGAGTTTCTCTGTCGGCCGACAGGTTCTTCTATCCCAACCCACTGGAATCGGAGGGTCAACATACCAGAAGCGAATGGTTCGGATGTGCATGCTGCCCGTCCAACATAGCACGGTTTATTCCTGCCATACCGGGGTATATCTATGCCACAGGAGATGATGAGCTATATGTCAACCTCTATGCTTCCAATGAAGCTGAGATCCTGATTTCAGGAAGGATGACAGAAATAGAACAGAAAGCCGGTTTCCCCTGGAAAGGAGATGTAGTGATAACAGTCAGTCCCGATAAACCAGCCAGGTTCACTGTTAAGCTGAGGGTTCCGGGATGGGCTATGAATGAGGCTATACCGGGAGATCTTTACCACTTTACAAAAGAATCTGAAGAAGAAGTCAGTGTGACAGTTAACGGAAAGACCATTGATGAAAAACCTGTCAACGGGTACATTAGCGTTGACAGAAAGTGGAAAAAGGGTGACAGGATTGAGCTGAGTCTCCCCATGCCGGTCAGAACAGTGGCAGGTGATGAGAAAATCGAGGATGACAGGGAAAAACTTGCTTTCCAGAGAGGTCCTGTAATTTTCTGCGCTGAATGGCCCGATAATAATACAGGCAACGTTCTTAACCTCTATGTCGATCCATCCGAACAGACATCAACGGAGTTCGTCCCGGACCTTCTGGGAGGGGCCCAGGTGATCAGAACCTACGGATACCAGACCAGGAAGTCAGGGGACGGAAATACGGAGGTCCTGGAAAAGGAACCTGTGACTCTCATTCCCTATGCCCTGTGGAATAACCGCGGTCCGGGTCAGATGAGGGTATGGTTACCTTCTGTGCCTGAAAGAGCAAATCCTCGTGACTGATACGGGAGTTCAGATGATTTTAAGGATAATATAATTATCAACCGGTATTTCTGATCAGGAATTTTGCAATAAGAGGAATCTCAGGGATTATGGCAGGGAACGGAAAGTTACCTGAAAGATGACCGGAAGACTGACCTGTTCATTATAAACTAAAACCCACTACTATGAATCATTCTGCCGTAATCCGGATGTTTACATTTGCAGCATTTATAGCAATGCTTGCAAACGGGTGTTCAAGAGGTGACCGAAGTTCCGGCTCAGGTGACAAAAACCTGGCTGTTGTCGCCGATCCTTCGGGATCAGTTCAGAACATGACTTACATGTCTTCTCTCAACGATGGTCTTGCTCCTGTCAATACAGGTCCTCTCAGGCAGGGCGGCCCGAGACCCCGGCGGCTGACTTCTCACTATGTCCAGTACGACTGGGACCTCCCGGTAACCACAGACAGAATTGCGGTGTACTGGTGGAATCATGAGAACAGTATTACTCTGCCTCAGGCTTACAGAATCAAGTACTGGGATGGGAATGACTTCGTCGAAGTTCAGAATCCTTCCGGATTCGGACTTGAGAATAATGTCTTCAATGTTACTTCCTTTGATGAGGTAAAGACAACCAGGTTCAGGCTCGAAGTCGATTCAGTCGACAGAAATCTCTCAACCCTGCTCGAATGGAAGGTATTCCAGACGCCCGGCAGCCCTGATCATCCTCCTGTAGTACTTCCCGGAGATGACAGAACGGTGATGCTCGACGGTAAAACCTATCTCTCGGGCGAAATCAAATCGGTGACTCCGGTTAAAAAGGTTCTCTGGGCCAAGACCTCCGGTCCCGGTGAGGTTACCATAAACGACCCGGAATCACTTGTGACCACAGCCACTTTTTCAGAACATGGTGATTATGTCCTTACTCTTACTGCCAGAGAAGGCAGGATGACATCCTCTGCCCAGCTGCTGGTTACTGTGGCTGATCCTCCTCCGGCTGAGCGGCTTGATGTGGTATATACAAAACGTTACAAGATCGACAGCCCTCTTTGGAATGACAGGGCAAAAGCCCTTATAGTAAACTGGATACCCTGGTGTATCGACCAGATCAACAGGAAGGACCTTACCCTCGGCCAGGGTGGTATTGATAATTTCATCCAAGCCGCCAGGGCCCTGAAGGGTCAACCTCACGGTATGCACCTTGGATACGTCTTTTCAAATGCATGGGTTCACCAGACTGTTGAATCAATCTGTATAGCACTTATGATTGATCCCCAGGGCGACAGGGAGATAATAGCAGCACAGAAAAAGATGAAGGCCACACTCGAGGAGTGGATCCCTATCATTCTATCTGCACAGGAACCTGATGGTTATCTTCAGACTGCTTACACCCTTCGTGATACAACAAAGTGGAAATCCAGATGGGATATACCTACCAGGGGAAATCATGAAGGATATGTAGCCGGATATTTCCTTGAATCGGCAATCAATCACTATACCCTGACTGAAGGGAAAGACAGGAGACTATATGATGCCGCAAAAAAGCTGGCCGACTGCTGGGTTGCAAACATAGGGCCGGGTAAAAAAGAGTGGTACGACGGACATCAGGGAATCGAACAAGCCCTGGTAAGATTTGGAAGATTCGTTAACGACATGGAAGGCAACGGTAAGGGTGATGATTATATTAAGCTGGCCAAATTCCTTCTGGATTGCCGCCGTGACGGCAGTGAGTATGACCAGAGCCATGTGCCGGTTCAGCAGCAGTATGAAGCAGTGGGTCATGCTGTAAGGGCGTCATATAACTACTCAGCCATGTCGGATGTGGCAGCCGAGACAGGTGATGTGGATTACCAGAGTGCAGTGATGTCGCTGTGGGATAACATGGTGAACAGGAAGTATTACCTTACCGGAGGTATCGGAAGCGGAGAGACATCAGAAGGCTTTGGTCCCGACTATTCACTGCCTGACGATGCATACTGTGAATCGTGTTCAAGCTGTGGACTTATTTTCTTTGAGCACAAGATGAATATTGCATATCATGATGCCAGGTATGCCGACCTGTATGAAGAAACCATGTATAATGCCCTTCTTGGCTCCATAGATATTGAAGGGAAACATTTTTACTACGAGAATCCTCTGACTTCGGCTCAGTCAAGATATTCATGGCATACATGCCCCTGCTGTGTCGGAAACATACCAAGAACCCTGCTTATGATACCAACCTGGACCTATGTCAAGGATGATAACGGATTGTATGTAAATATGTTCGTTGGAAGTACCATAAAGGTTGAGGATGTTGCCGGTACAGATGTTGAGATGGTTCAGATCACTGACTATCCCTGGAGCGGAAAAGTGTCGATGATAGTCAATCCGGCTGTTCAGAAGGAGTTCACCCTGCATATCAGGGTTCCCAACCGGACCACCAGTGAACTGTATACTCCCGTTCCGGAGGTGAGGGGTCTTAGTTCTCTCAGTGTAAACGGGGGAAAGGTGAGTATGGAAACGGTGAACGGATATGCAGTCATCAAACGAACCTGGAAACCAGGAGACAGGATAGAACTCGAGATGCCAATGGAGATACAGAAGGTCACGGCCGATGAGAGGATAGAGGCTGAAAGGGGCAAAGTAGCCCTGCGCTATGGTCCTCTGGTGTACAGTGTTGAAAAGGCTGACCAGCCGGATATCGACAAGAATATTGGTACGACGCCTCTTAGTCTTGAATGGAAGAAAGACCTGCTCAACGGGGTTATGGTTATAAAGGGTACCTGGGCTGATGGTACTCCTCTTACGGCAATACCCAACTATGCCCGTAATAACCGGAACAAGATCAGATCGACCGATCGTCCTTCTCCTGAGAATCCTGAAGAAGGATCAAGAGTATGGATTAAAGGGAATATCTGATTTTTTCACCTGTCCGCCTTTTTCAAAGTTACTTTTATCCTCAATAAGCAGGAGTACTTTGAAAAAGGCGGATTTGATGTGATGACATTCCTGGGGCTGCCTGTTGCGGAGGGCATCAGGGAGTTATGGCTGTCGTTATTCATGTGGAAAGGATTGCAGATGACGATGACATCAGTACTGACAGGACTACGGACCAATATCATCGCGTACCGGGATAGGGGATATATTCTGAAGGACGAAGCAACAGTTTCATCAGGGGCGTTCAATCCGGTGGGGGTGAACGGGGACCGTGTTAACGGGTGTGACTTCCGGAACCTTCAGACCGGGTGTATCTATGGCAGCAACAGGAGTATGTGATGATATGGGGGCAGCACTTTTGTGTTTCTGGTTTTTGCAGCTGGTAAATTATTAAGAGAAAATGATTTTTATTTGAGGATTCTGATGTCTCATTATTAAATTATAATCATTCTTAAATAGGAATGATTATCAAATAAGAATCATTCTCAAATAATAATGATTCTCAAGTAATAATGATTCTCAAATAGGAATGATTCTCAAATAGGAATGATTCTCAAATAGGAATGATTCTCAAATGATAATTAGTATCCAGAATTACTAAAATAGAATCATTCTCATCTGATAACCAGGAAACAGAGTCATTAAGCAAATATTAATACTGAACTATTCTAATTAAATTATCCTCTATCTGAACTATCCTCATCTAAGCTATCCTCATCTGAACCATCCTCATCTGAACTATTCTCATCCGGGTATTATTAAAAGAGAATCACTCTCTTTTGAGAATTTTTGAAAAAGAATTAATCCCGTCTGCGAGATAACTGCCGAAAAACACCCTCTTTACGCAACATAGTACTAAATTTGGACATTTTTCAGCTTGTATTCTATGCGAAAAAGGTTCATCATATCAAGACCTTTGTCCACCGGAAGCCCAGACGAAGAGTGGAAGGACTGTCTCCTGCACCTGAACATGATCCGGAACAAAGGCCTCAGACCTGTTAAATTCAATATTTTTATTGCAGGAGACGGGAGTCATCCCTCATTCAAGGATATTAAAAAGAAAATATCCGACTCGGTGATCTCAACATTCCTCGATTATACACCCACCTTCAGCATCTCTGCCCACACCCCCGAGACTCCCCGGAAAATAGCAGTTGAGGCTATGTTCGCCGAACCAGCTGACGAAGTGTTTGAAACCCTCTATTCAGGTAATCTGCCCTACGTAAGAGTCTCTTCAGGAAATGATACGGAACTGTGGTGCTGCGGAATTGGAAGTGACTGCCCCTCCTCCGATACAGAAGAATCGGCAACATATGCCTTCGACAATATGAAGAACATCCTCGAGACTGAAGGAATGTCAATGAACAATATTGTCAGACAATGGAATTATATAGGAAATATCCTGGAGAAAAAGAACCTGTCTCAGAATTACCAGATATTCAATGAGGTGCGACATAATCACTACCTGAAGGACAGAACTCTGCCATGGTATCCTTCTGCCACCGGTATTGGCATGATGTCTGAAGGAGTCCTTATCGACTTTTATGCATTGCGATCCCCGGACCACAACACAATCATTCCCCTTGATAATCCAAACCAGGTGAAAGCTTACGACTATGGCCAGGATGTCATGGTGGGCCAGAATCTGCAATCACGACAGAAAAACTCGCCAAAATTCGAGAGAGCCATACTAATGCTCCGGAAAGATGATCCTGCCTTGTTTATTTCGGGAACAGCCTCGATAATCGGACAGGTTACACACGGGAAGGGAGATGTTGGGAAACAGACCCGGATAACCATTGAGAATATAAAGAAACTTGCTGATCCCGTTGCCCTCGCCAGCCTGGATGACACCGGCCGGCCCTGTAATCTGACTTTCAGAAATATACGTGTGTATATAAAACACCAGAAGGACTTCAGCATTGTAAGAGATATCTGTAACAGCCATTTTGAAAAAGTCCCGGCAGTCTATCTCCTGTCAGATATATGCCGCGACAACCTGCTGGTTGAGATAGAAACAGAGTTGTCGGTTACATTCTGAATAACACATTTATATCATATAGTTATGAAAAAAACTGTCTTGCTCCTTTTAGCCATTACAGTATTGCTCCCGGGCCTTACGGCTGCTGAGAATAAAACAAACTATAATGGATTTAAAGTCTCTGTTTATGCAAGGGCCTATGAGGTCCGCCAGATGAATGATCTGAAATGGCTCGAACCTATCTGGGACGAAATATCAGGACAGGTCAGGGTTGACAAGATATATCTTGAGACTCACAGGGATCTCATTCTCGTTGATGACAAGACAGTGGAGACTGCCAAAAAATTCTTTAACAGCCGGGGAATTGAGACTGCCGGAGGGATTACCCTCACCGTGAACGAGGGTAACAGGTTTGAGACTTTTTGCTATTCCAATCCCGAACACAGGGCAAAGGTGAAGGAGATTGCCGAGTTTACTGCAAAGCATTTCGATGAGATAATCCTTGATGACTTCTTCTTTACTGATTGCAAATGTGAATTATGTGTTAAGGCAAAGGGCAACCGCAGCTGGACTGATTTCAGACTTGCACTGATGACGGAAGCCGCCAGGGACCTTATTATTGGTCCTGCAAAAGCGGTCAACCCAAAAGTCAGGGTGATAATAAAATACCCAAACTGGTATGAACACTTCCAGGGATTGGGATTTAATCTTGAAACCGAACCTCCTATGTTTGACGGGATCTATACCGGGACAGAGACCCGCGATCCTGATGCTCCGGGACAGCACCTCCAGCAGTATGAAGGTTATCTGATATTCAGGTATTTTGAAAACCTCAAACCTGGAGCTAACGGGGGAGGATGGGTTGACACCGGAGGTATGACCTATATGGACAGATACGCGGAACAGCTTTGGCTGACGCTCTTTGCAAAAGCCCCTGAAATAACCCTGTTTGATTTCAGACAACTCCAGAGGGCAATAAGGCCGTCGGACCGTGCAACATGGCAGGACCAACAGCCAAGCTTCAGCTTTGATGAGATGATGAAGCCCGTTGCTCTGAAAAACGGCAAGGAAGTTAAGCCTACTACAGTGGCAAGAGCAGCAGGCTATACATTTGAGAAGGTTGAAAAATTCATCGGTAAACTCGGAACACCGGCAGGAATAAAAAGTTACAAACCCTTCCATTCAACAGGTGAGGATTTCCTTCAAAACTATCTGGGTATGGTTGGAATACCAATGAATATTGTTCCCGAATATCCCTCGGGTGAGAAAATGATACTGCTTACCGAATCGGCAAAGTCCGATCCGCAACTTGTTGAAAAGATAAAAACTTCGCTTACAGCAGGCAATAATGTAACCATTACATCCGGTCTTCTGAGGGCATTGCAGGGAAAGGGAATTGAAGACATTGTTGAACTGGAATTCACAAGCAGGAAGGCCCTGGTAAAAGATTTTTCTGCCGGCAGGGGAGGCTTTTCACAATCCGAAAAGCTTATTCTTATTCCACAGATCCAGTATCTTACAAATGATTCATGGGAAGACGTGACCAGTCTTGACGGCGCCAACGGATGGCCGATTCTTCATCAGGCCAGGTACGCCAATGCTTCTTTATCTGTGCTCACAATTCCCGATAACTTTGCTGATCTTTATTATCTTCCGGCACCTGTTCTTAACAGGATCCGCGATGTACTGACTATGGATCTGGAACCACGCATCGAGGGGCCGGCAAAAGTCAGCCTGTTCGTTTATGATAACAACACCCTTATTGTGGAGTCCTTCCTTCCTGAAGAGACAAAGGTCAGAGTCTTCGCGGGTCCGGGTACTGTCAGTATTACCGACCTTGTTTCAGGAGAAAAGATTGAGACCGCAGGAAAATCCACTTCCCGGATATGGGGGCGCGATGCAGTTGAAAAACCCTATGTTGACATAGTACTGAAGCCACACAGTTACCGGGTATTCAAAACCGAATAATATCACCGGCACTTAAAACCCCACGGCGGCTGAAAATCTTCGTCTGACATTCATGCTGAGGCTTTCAGCTATTCGACCATACTCCTGTGAAACAATGATACATGGATGAACAGGAACGCACCGCAGGTCTATCTTGTTGCTGGCGTGAATGCTTTGTTCAGTAAAACGGAAAAATTACCGTGCCAATTCAGGAAACTTTATTATTTTTATCAGAAATTAATTAAACCTAACCATGAAAAGGAAACTTTCATATACACTAACATTTGTGTTTGCAGCTGCTCTTCTTGCAGGTTGCGGTCAACAAGTAAAAAACAAAGATATGGTCAGAAAAGAACTCTATGGTACACACAATGGCAAGGATGTATATCTTGTCACGCTTACTAATAAAGCAGGTAATGTTTTGAAGTTAAGTAGTTACGGTGCAAAAATCACCTGGATCGAGGTTCCTGACAGAACCGGGAAGAAAGATAATGTCGCCTTTGGATTCGATACATTTGAAGGAATGCTCAAGGGAGATCCTTACTTCGGTTCCGTTGTCGGAAGATATGCAAACAGGATAGCAAAAGGCAAGTTTTCTCTTGACGGGAAGGAATACACCCTGGCACTCAACGATGGTCCCAATTCACTGCATGGCGGCCCCGGAGGCTGGCATAGTGTCGCATGGGAAACTGTCGATGTAAATGATTCGGAAGAAGCTGCCGTGGCTTTCACCTACAAAAGTCCGGACATGGAGGAAGGCTTCCCCGGTAATATGGATGTAAAAGTTGTATATACCTGGACCGATAACAACGAAATCGTGATTGACTATACCTGTACGACCGATAAAAAGACTGTTCTGAACATCACCAACCACGCTTATTTCAATCTTCATGGCGCAGGTAACAGCGATATTCTCGATCATATGATCACAATTAAGGCTTCAGGCTTTATTCCTGTAGATTCTACCCTGATACCCACAGGAGAGGTAAGACCTGTTGCCGGTACTCCTTTTGACTTTAACACTCCCCACGCAGTTGGCGAAAGGATCAACCAGGATGATGAGCAACTGATTTTCGGTAAAGGCTACGATCACACCTTCGTATTTGACAAAACAGATGAAGTCGGCGCAAGTGTCTATGATCCGGTAAGCGGAAGACTCATGGAAGTAATATCTGATCAGCCCGGCGTTCAGTTCTATTCAGGCAACTTCCTTGATGGTACGAACCTGGGACACGGAGGAAAACCATACATCCACAGGTCGGGATTATGCCTCGAGACAGGCCATTATCCTGATAGTCCGAATCAGCCGGCTTTTCCCTCAACCATTATTAATCCTGGTGAAACCTTTACCTCCAGGACCATCTACCGTTTTTCTGTAAAATAAGACTGATATTATAAATCGCCGGATATGAAGAAATTAGTTTTTCATATCCGGTTTTTTTATTTCTTTGATAGGTGTAAGCAGGGGCAGACGGATAATAAGAATATTGTAACATAAAAACAATTTTCCGGCCGTTGAAGAAGTATATGCCTGATCTGATACTTACCCCTTTCATTATTCCGGGCTAAATCAGAAAATGAAGAAGGGAGTTAGCAGGTATTAAATTTGTGTGAAAACCAGATGTATATACTGATGATTACATTGATCGGGATGAGATAATAAATCAGAACACGAAAATAACCAATTCACTTTTTATCAATAAAAAACTAATACTAATGCATATGAAAAAACTTTTTATTTTCAGCTTAATGTCAGTGATGTCGGTTCTCGCACTGGGACAGGGACAGGGACAAGGTCAGGGTCAGGGTCAGGGTCAGGGTCAGCCAAGACCGGGAGGTCCGGCTCAGAGGGATCCTAACAGGATGACACCCCAGATGACAGAGATCATGGATCCTGAGGTAAAAATTATAACCCCGGGAGAAAGGCCTCAGGACGCTCCTTCAGATGCCATAATCCTGTTTAACGGGACTGATATTAACAATGAATGGACCGATACAAAGGGTGAACCTACAAGATGGATTGTCCAGGATGGAGCACTCATCAGTGTCAAAGGTGCAGGGGATATAAAGACAAAACGTAAATTCAACGACTTCCAGTTGCATATCGAATGGAGAACCCCATCAGAAGTTACCGGTGAAGGACAGGGCCGGGGCAACAGTGGTGTCTTTCTGCAGGGTATCTATGAAGTCCAGGTACTTGACAGCTACAACAACCGTACCTACCGTCACGGTCAGGCCGGTGGCATCTACAAACAGTACGCTCCGCTGGTAAATGCCTGCAAACAGCCAGGAGTATGGCAGACATATGATATCATCTATACTGCCCCAAGATTTGCATCTGATTCCCTGGTTTATTTTACTCCGCCGAGGGTTACCGTACTCCATAACGGAGTGCTTGTCCTGAATAATGTAAGCCTGAGAGGACCTACAGAATATATTGGTATACCGGAATATTTCATCAAGAAACACGGAGCCGAGAGCCTTGTTCTTCAGGATCACAACAATCCGGTGGCCTACAGGAATATCTGGATAAGGGAACTTTAAGGAAAGGTCAGGAGACCATGTTAAAGGCTGGTCAGGACCTTCGATGTTCTATACAATAGTTTTGGAATCTTAAGACATTGATGTAAATATTAAACTAAAAACCATGACAACCAGAAGAGATTTTATAAAAAACACAGCAATTACTGCTGCCGGAATCGGGGTTGCATCATCAATTGTTGGTGCGGTTCCCGGATGTGCTCCGAGCGACAAGGTAAAGGTTGGCCTCATCGGATGCAACGGAATGGGCTTCAGTGATCTGAGTGCTTTTCTTGCTAACCCGGAAGTCGAATGTCTGGCATTATGCGATATCGATGAAAGCGTTCTCAACAAGCGGGCAGCAGATGTTGAAAAGCTCAGGGGAGCAAAGCCTGCAAACCTTTACAAGGACTGGAGGCGTCTTATTGACAACAAGGATATCGACCTGGTTATAGTCGGCACACCTGATCACTGGCATTGCCTTCAGATGGTGGCTGCCTGTGAGGCCGGCAAGGATGTCTATTGTGAAAAACCGATGGGAAGAACCATCGAGGAGTGTAATATAATGATAAGGGCTGCCGAGAAATACAAGAGCGTTGTGCAGGTGGGACAGTGGCAGAGAAGTGATCCTCACTGGCTCGATGCAGTGGCATATCTGCGTTCGGGTCAGCTTGGCAAGATCAGGCTGGTGAGGGTTTATTCATACCAGGGATGGAATACCTCTATTCCGGTAGTTCCTGATGAACCGGTTCCTGCAGGAGTTGATTATGACATGTGGCTCGGGCCCGCTCCGTCAAGACCTTTCAACAAGAACAGGTTCCACTTCACATTCCGCTGGTTCTGGGATTATGCAGGTGGGCTTATGACCGACTGGGGTGTTCATCTTCTCGACTTCGCACTGTACGGGATGGACGTCACAACTCCCAAGACCGTTATGGCAATGGGAGGCAAATACGGATACCCGGATGACGCCTGCGAAACACCCGACAGCCTCCAGACTATCTATGAATTCGACGGATTCAATGTTCTGTGGGATCATGCAATTGGTATCAACGACGGAGCCTATAGCCGCAACGCTGGTTTGGGTTTTGTCGGAGAGAACGGTACCCTTGTTGTTGACCGCCAGGGCTGGGAAGTAATTCCTGAGGTAGTCAATGGCGTTAGCCGTATGGAAGCCAAACCCCTTGTCAAAGGGACCAATGAAGGGCTAAAGAATAATGTGAGAAACCATCTCGACTGCATAAAGAAACGTAACAGGAACACAACTGTTAATCCTGAGATTGCAGGGCATATTGCCAAGTTATCGGCTGTAGGTAACATCGCCTACCGTACAGGCAAGAAACTGATATGGGATGGCACCAGGTTCACCAACGATGAGGAAGCCAATTCTTATCTGGTACCGCAATACAGGGCTCCCTGGATACTGCCGAAGATCTAGGACCAGTTGACTGTTGCAGTCGGGATAGTATTATCTGACTGTTAACCGGGCTGCGACCCGACAGGAAATGATATGCCGGATATGGAAGGAATTATTTCTTTTCATATCCGGCTTTTTTTTTATATTTTCAAGGTTGTAAAACTAAAATTTAATAACATGAAGAAAACTTTGACAATCATTCTGTTAGGAACATTGGCATTGATGCTGAACAAAGCAGTTGCTCAGCAGCCTGCCGGTGGTTTTCCTTTTCAGAATCCTTCACTGACAACCGAGGAAAGAGTTACCGACCTGGTGTCGAGGATGACCCTCAAGGAGAAGGCCGACCAGCTTCTCTATACAGCCCCGGCTATCCCTCGCCTCGGTGTTCCCAGTTATAACTGGTGGAATGAGGCACTTCACGGTGTTGCAAGAGCAGGTTATGCGACTGTGTTCCCTCAGTCTATCACCGTCGCAAATTCATGGGACCAGACACTGATGTTCCAGGTTGCCACAGCCATTTCGGATGAAGCCAGAGCCAAGTATCATGAATTTCAGCGCAGGGGAAAGACCGGGATCTACCAGGGACTGACCTTCTGGTCACCCAATATCAATATCTTCCGCGATCCCAGATGGGGAAGAGGCCATGAGACCTATGGTGAGGATCCTTTCCTGACCGGTACCATGGGATCACTTTTTGTAAAAGGTCTGCAGGGTGATGATCCGAAATACCTTAAAACAGTCGCCACGGCAAAACACTACGCTGTACACTCAGGTCCTGAGCCCCTCAGACACGAGTTCAACGCCAAGGTAAGTGATATTGACCTTCACGAAACTTACCTGCCTGCATTCAGAAAACTCATCATCGACGCTGGTGCCTATTCAGTGATGGGCGCATATAATATGTTCAGGGATTATCCGGCCTGCGCCAATCCTATCCTCTACGGCATTCTCAGAAATGACTGGGGATTCAAAGGTTATATCGTGTCAGACTGCTGGGCCATTTCTGACTTCTACAAATACCAGAACTATGTCAAGGACGGTGCCGAAGCAGCTGCCATAGCAGTCAAGGAAGGAACCGACCTTGAATGCGGATTCGAATACGGAAACCTTCTCGAAGCCATAAAAAGAGGCCTCCTTACAGAAGCCGATATCGACAGGGCAGTTAAGAGAATATTCACCGCCCGCTTTAAACTCGGAATGTTTGATCCCGACGAAATGGTGCCATATGCACAGATACCATATTTTGTAAATACATCTGATTATAACAACGGACTCTCAAGAGAGGCTGCCAAAAAATCCATAGTTCTTCTGAAGAATGACAATAACATACTTCCTCTTGACAAAAATATTAAAACCGTTGCAGTCATTGGTCCGAATGCCGATAACTTCGAATCCCTTATAGGTAACTACAACTCTATACCAAAAGATCCGGTTACAGTTCTTAAGGGTATAAGCAACAAACTAAGCCCCGATACAAAAATAATCTATGCCGAAGGCAGCGACCTCGCTGACGGAATACATAACCTTACCGTCATCCCTTCGCGTTATCTGGAAACTCCTGACGGAATACAGGGCGTTCTTGGTGAATACTTCAACAACAGGGAGATGAATGGAGAGCCAGTCTTTACCAGGATTGATGACCAGGTAAACTTCTACTGGGAGAACCTTTCTCCTTCAGCCGAACTGCCTGATGATGATTTCGGTGTCAGATGGACAACCTACCTTGTAGCTCCCGCTACCGGCACATATGCCCTTGGAGCATGGGGCTCATCAGGTTACGAAATGCTTGTTGACGGAAAGAAAGCTATCAGTTACAGGGATGAACATCATGCTTTCCACAGAGAATATTCTATCGACCTTGAAGCAGGCAAGAAATACAAGATTGAAATCCTCTACAAAAACTACAGTGGCGATGCTGACATGAAACTCCTGTGGGCACCACCTCGTCCTGATATGATGCAGAAGGCCGTAGCAGCTGCAAATCAGGCTGATGCCGTTGTGCTTGTACTTGGTCTTTCACAGAGACTCGAAGGTGAGGAGATGAGCATTAAGATCGACGGATTCCTCGGAGGCGACCGTACAAGCCTCGATCTGCCGGCAGCTCAGGAAAAACTTATGGAAGCTGTTATAGCCACCGGTAAACCGGTTATCGTGGTCCTGATGAACGGAGGAGCTCTTTCTGTAAACAAGGCTCAGGAGAAAGCTGCAGCCGTTCTTCTGGCAGGCTATCCCGGCCAGCAGGGAGGTAATGCAGTAGCTGATGTGCTGTTCGGCGACTATAACCCTGCCGGACGACTTCCGGTTACATACTATAAGTCAGTGGACCAGCTTCCTTCATTCGAGGATTATAATATGGAAGGTAAGACATACAGGTACTTCAGGAAAGACCCGCTTTATCCTTTTGGTTACGGACTCAGCTATACAACATTCAGCTATTCAGGACTTGTTGTTCCTGAAAAAGCCATTGCAGGTGAAAAGGTTAAGGTTAAAGTAACAGTTACCAATACAGGTAAAGTTGAAGGTGATGAAGTTGTTCAGCTTTATCTCAGCGATGAGAAAGCCTCAACACCCCGTCCTATCCGCCAACTTGAAGGATTTGAAAGGATAAGCCTCAAACCTGGTGAAAGCAAGGATGTCGAATTCGAACTTGATGCCAGACAATTCTCTATCATAAACAACAAGAACATAAGAGTAATTGAACCTGGATATTTTAATATCAGCGTGGGAGGGAAACAACCTGGTTTCAGCGGATACCTCGATCCTCAGTTCACGCAGACCCTGACGGGAAGAATAAGGCTGACAGGCAAGTCTGTTGAATTTCCGAACTGAATGAACCTAAAGGGTTAGATGCAAAAGGAGAAACATTTCCTTCAGAAGCGTGTAAACCTTTTTGATGGCATTTCGTTTGTCACGGGATCAATGATTGGTTCCGGGATCTTTATCGTAAGTGCCGATATAGCAAGAAATGTCGGATCTCCGGGCTGGCTGCTTATGGTCTGGCTCATCACCGGTGTAATAACCATCATTGGTGCGGTCAGCTACGGAGAACTGGCAGCTATGATGCCAAA
>CAZBQM010000026.1:24014-32282 GCA_964494045.1 uncultured Rikenellaceae bacterium | reverse complement strand
ATTCTAATCGTTATTAAAATTCAATATTCAGGTTAACACCAAACGATCTTGTCGGAGGTGACTGGAAGTATCCACCTATACCAACTGAGTTATTGTTGGTATTATTGAATTCCGGATCGGAGAATGCATTCTCAGCCGGAAGCAGTGTATAAAGGTTTCTTGCGATGAAACCTACAGTAAGTTTCTGGAAAGGAGTCTTGTTAAGAACACTTGAGGGGAGTGAATAAGTTAAAGCAAGTTCCCTGATTTTAAATGCAGTTGCATCTTTTACATAGTTCTCTTTAACATCGTTGTAAACGTCTGTCCAGTAACTTTGACGACCATTGGCAACCGGAATGTTTGTGTTTTCTTCATATACTCCATCGCTTACTTCAATAACAGAATTAGGAATAATAAAATCCTGCCTGTTGGATGAAACACATGCCATCGATCTTCCTGTAAATTCCATCTGATCTGATCCTTGTTCATAGAATTTATGACCTGTCCTGTAATCGAGTGTAGCTGAAAGGGCGAAACCGGCATATCTGATTGCAGTATTTAAACCAAAAGTATGAGGAGGAAGAGTTCTTCCCATATTTGAAAGTTCAGCATTGGTTTTTGGCCATCCGGTTTTGGGGTCGATAACTATTCTTCCCTTAGGATCTCTTACATAGGTATTTGTTTTAATCTGGGGAAATGCCTCACCAACAACAGCATAGATACCATACTGTCCGGTGGTACGAAGAGCGATTTCATCAAGACCTTCCTTGATTGAGACAACTTCTGTCGTATTGGTGGTATAGTTAAAACTCATATCCCATGAGAGCTTAGAGTAATTAAGTATTGTACCACCAAGGGTAAGTTCAAATCCGGTACCCTTCAGTTCTCCAATGTTTGTAAGAAAATTTTCTGCAGCGGAAGTAATTGAAGGAGTGGTATTGGTTATAAGATCAGTTGTTTTTGTGATATAATAAGATGCATCAAGTGAAATCCTTGACTTAAAGAACCCAAGGTTCATACCCACCTCTGTGGTGTTAAGTTTCTCTTTCTTAATATTTGCATCAACTGTTGTTCCACCGAGTTCAAATCCTCCTATAGTACCGAAAGGGAAAGAACCATGTTTGCTGAATCTTTCATTGATCTGGTAAGCAGCAAGGTCATTGTACACTGTTGAGTTACTTGCTGTGACTTTTGCATATGAAAGAACATTGTTGTTTTTAAGAGCCTCAATAGCATCGGTCAGAACAAATGAAATTCCGAATGCGGGATAGAAATAGTTATTATTACCTTTTCTCAGTGTTGAGGTCCAGTCATTTCTTCCCGAGAAGTTAAGGAAGAGGTAGTCGTTATACCCGAGTGTGAGGTCACCGAAGAATCCATAGTTAATATAATCTTCTGCATCAACAACATCTGCATAAACTGATTTTGCTCCGTCATAATAATCGTATCTTCCCTGCAATGCTCCCGTTCCGTTTGAAATATCATAGAAATCAGGAATGCTGAGGTTAAGGGCAGTAATATAACTATCCCTGTACTTTGAGGTACGGTTTGTACCACCAAGGATGGCTTTCAGTGAAAAGTTATCCAGGAAGTTGAAGTTACCGGTAAGGAGAACATCGGATACATATTCCGATCTCTGAAATTCCATATCGGTAACATAAGAGGAAACATCACTTCCGGTGGGCTTGATTTCGGTATCGTAGTACAAAGCTTTTCTCCAGTATTTACCGTTTCCCCAGCTGTTGTTGACAGCGGTTCTGGCTGTAAGGTTAAGAAAATCGAATATATCCCACGTAACCTGGACGTTGGCATTGATCCTGTTTGAGTAGTCAGTATCCCTGTTGGTATCGATACAGGTGTAGGGGTTTTCATAGTAACCATTATAGTAACCACTCGGAGTCGAGTATTTGTCAGTGGTCCAGTTTTTATAACGGGTGAGTGGAATATTTGCTGATGTATTGAGGAGGAACCAGTAGAGAGGTCTGTCCTGATCTCCCATATATTCGCCTGCCTCTTCAGTCTTGTCATTAAAATAGCTGGCATTTACAGAAACTTCAACATCACCAAGCTTCTTGCTGGCGTTTGCCCTGAAAGTATTTCTGCCATAAGTGTCATTAGGTACTATACCTGTTGCTGCCTGGTTTCCGGCAGAGAGATAAAACTTACTGGTTTCGTTACTTCCACTGAGATAAACAGTATTGTTCAGGTTATGACCCTTATTATAAAAGTCAAGAAGGTTATTTGCAACAGGGGCATAGGGAACTGTCTGATATGAACCGTCCGGGAAAGTCGGACCTATCTGGCGGAGGGTTCCGTCAAACCTGGGGCCCCAGTTGGTATTCTCTATAGCATCATAAGCTCCTTCCCAGCCTGTACCGTATTCACTCTGAAACTTCGGCATATAGGCAACCTGGTCAGAAGTAAAAGATGAATTTAGTCCAACGGTGAATTTCTGTCCTGCCTGTCCTTTTTTAGTTGAAACGATGATGGCACCGTTACCTGCCTGTGAGCCGTAAAGGGCAGCTGCGGTTGCTCCCTTGAGCACACTGATATCGGCAATGTCGTTGGGGTTCAGGTCATCGAAAGCACCGATGGACGATACTGCACCATCAATTACTATAAGAGCCTGGTTTCCGGCAGATATGGAGCGGAATCCCCTGAGCACGATCTGTGTACTGGGGTTAACACTGTTATCCTGTACGTTGACCTGAAGACCTGCCACCTTACCTGCAAGAGCTGCGGTAGCTCTGGTAGGCTGTGCAACAGCCAGTTCTTCAATATCAACTTTCTGAGTCTGATAAGTTATCTCACGTTTCTCCCTTTTAATACCGAGAGCTGTGACTACAACTTCATTCAGTCCGATAAGTTCCGATGTCATTACAACATCAATAACAGACCGTCCTGCAATCTCAATCTCCTGATCGGCCATTCCCACAAAAGAGAATTTAAGAGTAGTGGCTGATTCAGGTACATTGATTGAATAACGTCCGTTAACATCGGTTATGGCACCTACCGTGGTACCTTTAACGAATACAGATACGCCGGGTATAACACCCTCCCCCTCTGTCGCAGAGGTAACTGTACCTGTAATTACTCTTGTCTGTGCCAGCAGGGCTGAAGAACCCATAAACACAAACAAAACAATCAGCAGAAATAGTTTCTTCATACTAAATAGATTTAGGTTTTACTAACTTAACCTGCCAAAGATATCGAATTTTTAAAAAATACAATACTTCAGCTTTGATTTTTTAAGCTTCTCAGGAGATTTTGGCGAATCTGATAACTCTACTTTTTAAGCTCTGAATAGTGACTGAAAAAGAGTGGTATGGTCTCTATTCCCTTGAAGAAATGTACTAAAGGGAAATTTTCATTTGGTGAGTGGATGGCATCGGCATCAAGCCCGAATCCCATCAGTATTGATTTAATTCCTAAAATCTTCTCAAACGAAGATACTATGGGTATGCTACCCCCGCTCCTCACGGGTATTGGATTCTTCCCGAAGGCATCCCGGATAGCTAAGGCAGCCGCCTGATATTCAATTGATTCTATTGGACTTGTATAGGCTGGACCTCCGTGCAGGTAGCTGGTTTTTACCGTAACTCCCGCGGGAGCTATTGCACAGAAGTGCTCATCAAAAAGTTTAGCTATTTTCTCCGGATCCTGATATGGAACCAGCCTCATCGATATCTTTGCAAATGCTTTTGAAGGTATTATTGTCTTTGTTCCTTCCCCGGTGAATCCTCCCCATATACCGTTTACGTCGAGTGTGGGTCTTATTCCTATTCTCTCGGTATCCGAATAACCAGTCTCTCCGTCAAGACCTGTAACGCCTACCGATCCGGCGAAAGCTTCCCTGTCAAAAGGCCGCTCAGACATCTTCCGCCTTTCTTCTTCATCACATTCCATTACATCATCATAAAACCCTGGTATTGTAATACGGTTGTTCATATCCCTGAGAGAAGCTATCATCCCGCAAAGCACATTACACGGATTCACGACTGCTCCACCGTAAAGGCCTGAGTGAAGGTCACGGGCAGGTCCGCTAACCTCTACCTCCATATAACTAAGCCCCCTTAAACCCGAGGTTATTGAAGGAACACCATCGGCAACCATGGTAGTGTCTGAGATAAGGATAACATCGGCAGCCAGCATTTCCCTGTTATCGGCACAGAATTTCCCGAGGTTAGCCGACCCTATCTCCTCTTCACCCTCTATCATGAATTTAATATTACAGACAAGTGTACCGGTAGCATTCATTATCTCAAATGCCTTGACATGCATGAACAGCTGGCCCTTGTCATCGTCCGCCCCGCGTCCCCATATCCGTCCGTCCTTTATCACAGCCTCGAAAGGTTCTGTCTTCCACTGGTCAAGAGGCTCAGCAGGCTGAACATCATAATGCCCGTAAATCAGAACAGTGGGTCTGTTGTCTCCAATAATCTTCTCAGCATAAACAACCGGATTCCCCGCTGTGGAATAGATCCCTGCACTGGTCGCCCCGGCTTTCAGAAGAGAATCTCTAAGGTAGTCTGCTGCACGATACATATCTGCTTTATTCTCTACCCTGGCGCTTACCGAAGGAATTCTGATCAGATCTGTCAGTTCGGCAAGAAACCTTTCACTGTTGGCTGAGATATAGTCTGTTACCGCTTTCATGATTCTTTCCTCTTTTTTAGTTCAGTTGCTGCAATACACAGTTCGTTATAAAGTTCCTCACCAAGGGCCCTTACAAGAGGCTCTCGCAGAAAACGGTAAACGCATATTCCTTCATCTTCCCCGAATTCACAGGCAGATGAACATATTGATAATTCCTGATAATTAACCGCAGTAAAATTCTTGTATTTCTTTATCCTGACCGGGAACAGATGACATGAAAGTGGCTTTCTGAAATCAATCTTCCCTTCGGCCCATGCTTTCTCAATACCGCACATAAAGATGTTCCCTTCCAGAATGGCGTAGGCACATTCCTCATTGCCGATCAGAGGTGTGACAAGGTCATTTTCAAAATCACGTTCACTGGTCCCCTTCTCCAGAATGGCAGCCACTCCTTCGGGACGCAGATAATCCTTCACCACCGGCCATATAACCTCAAGTGTGGCAGCTTCCTCCTTAAGAAGAGGAGCACCTGAATCGCCGTACCTGCAACAGTTGCCAAGACATGACGGCAGATTACACCTGAATTTTTTCTCAATGACATCAAGGCTGAAAATGGTATCTCCTATTCTTAACATATCTGGCGGTTCAGATCATTTTTTTCTGATAATCACTCCGGTACCGGATCCGGAAGAAGAAAACTCTCCGGAGCCGGTAAGGGTTATGCCTGAAGGTCGTTTCAGCTGACAAGGACCTTTCCGGTCATATCAACAGGAATATCAATACCCATTATTGTAAGCAGTGTCGGGGCCACATCGGCAAGAATTCCTTCATTAATTCTTTTATAATCATCACTAACCAGGATACAGGGAACCGGGTTAAGTGAATGTGCAGTATTCGGCGACCCGTCTTCATTGAGAGCCTTGTCGGCATTACCGTGGTCGGCAATAATCATAACATCATATCCGTTTGCCCTTGCTGCCCTGATGACAGCACCTGCACACTTATCAACGGTGGCAACAGCCTTCCTTATTGCTTCATATATACCGGTGTGCCCAACCATATCGCCGTTTGCAAAATTGAGACATATAAAATCATACTTACCTGTCGCGATTGCCTTTATGACAGCATCTTTTACCTCGCCGGCACTCATCTCCGGCTGAAGGTCATATGTTGCCACCTTCGGTGAGGGGATAAGGATCCTGTCTTCATTTTCAAAGACTTTCTCCCTTCCTCCCGAGAAAAAGAATGTCACATGGGCATATTTTTCAGTCTCAGCGATCCTGAGCTGGGCCCTGCCCGCTTTCGAGATCACTTCTCCTATTGTATTACCGGCATTTTCCTTTGGATAAATAACATGGAGACCATTGAAAGTGGCGTCATAGGGCGTCATTGTACAATAGTGAAGGGGCATTGTTTTCATACCAAACTCCGGCATATCCTTCTGGGTAAGGACTATGGTGAGTTCCTTTGCGCGGTCGTTGCGGAAGTTGAAGAATATGACTACATCGCCCTCCTTCAGTTTGCCTACAGGATTTCCTTCATTATCAACCACCACAATCGGCTTCATGAATTCATCAGTGACATCTTCCTTGTACGATTTCTCCATAGCCTCAACAATATCAGTGACTGGCATGCCTTTCCCGTTTACAATAAGATCGTAGGCTTCCTTTATCCTTTCCCATCTCTTATCCCTGTCCATGGCATAATACCTGCCTATGAAAGAGGCCACCCGGCAGTTTGATGTCTTCAGATGTTCCAGCAGGTTCCTCATGAATCCTGCCCCGCTTCTCGGGTCGGTGTCCCTTCCATCGCCAAAGCCATGGATGAAAACATTACTGATTCCATAGTCCTTTGTCATATCACAAAGGTGATAAAGATGCCTGTCAAGTGAATGAACTCCGCCATCGGACAACAGTCCGAAGAAATGTACCTGCTTTCCGTTATCCCTTGCATAGGAGAATGCATCAGTAAGCACCTTATTGTTCCTGATCTCTCCTGTCTTACATTCCTTGTTGATCTTGACAAGATCCTGGTAGATAATCCGGCCGGCGCCTATATTAAGATGTCCCACTTCTGAGTTACCCATCTGGCCGTCGGGGAGTCCTACGTCCTCACCTGAAGCATGAAGCCTTGAATTGGGATAATTATTTCTGAACCAGGTGAGTTCCGGGGTTGGAACCTGGCTGATAACATCTGCGGCAGAACCATCTCCGATTCCCCATCCGTCGAGTATCATTAATAAAGTCTTTCTGTTTTTCATTTTCATCTGCATTACTATCTTTCAAACAAAAGCCCTCATAAAGGGTTCACTTACATCATATCTTTCACCGGTCAAAAAGGTACCAGGGTCGCGGGAAAAAATCCGGCGGCAGTTTCCTGCCTTATGGATCCATTCCTGATAGGGCAACCCGGTTTCCGGCGCTGCAAATATATCTACTTTAATTCTTTTATCAGTATATTGTAGTCCGCTCTGCTGACTGTCTCTTCATATTCAATATCATTACCCACATAGGCCAACCATTCACTCCGGGTAAAATTCCTGGTAATCTTCGAGGAGATATCCGTGGCCAGAAGATCCGTTTCAGCAGGTCTTGCCTTCAGATTATCTGCTTTTGAACCGGTTCCCGAGATAATAAGATTCCCGTCAGAACTGAATTCGATCGCAATAACCGGTCCTCCGTTATCGCTGAACGAAACAGGAAGTTCAGCCTGATCGCCGGTTCCCCATAACCTGAGTGTTCCATCTCTTCCGGCGGTGGCCATCTGTGGTTTCCGTCCATTGAACCGTATACCGGTAACCTCCTTTTCATGAGCTTTTACTTCCCATATCCTTTCCCTGTTCCGGGTATCCCAGATTTCAACCATTCCGTCGTCATAGCCGACAGCAAGTCTGTTCTCTCCGGGTTGGAACTTTAGACTGGTTATTTTTCTTCCTGAAGGATTCAGTGAAAAGTTCGAACTCCGGTTCTCCTGATCCCATACCACAACTCCGCCTTCGGAGGTTATCCCTGCCAGGGTTCTGCCGTCGAAAGAAAGGTCGACAGATATTATTCCTTTTTCTCCCGTAGTCACATCGGTCGAAGTCCTCGCCGACAGGTTCCACTTAAGGACCTTCCCATCACTGGCTGAAGAATAAAGATACTCTCCGTCATATGAGAATGTCAGTGAAGTTATTGCTCCGCTGTGTCCCTTAAGCTCGTAACCCAGACCGGTCCCTTCCACAGGGACAAGCTTTATTAACGAATTCCTTCCTCCGCAGGCGAGCCACCTGGCATCGGGACTAACGGCCATGGCATCAATTATTTCTCCGTTGGAATAGATGATCTCCAGACCCTTTTTGTTACCGTTCATATCCCATTTTATGACCTTTCCGTCAGTGCCTGAAGTGAAGAATTCCTTTCTGCCGGGAACATAGGCAATGCTTGATATCTCACCGGTGTGTCCCTCAAATGACTCAAGATAAGGATGTCCTTTTTCCTTTGCAACCTGGTAAAGCCCCTCATAAATATCTGCGTCATTCCTGGGTCCATTGTTCCTTTTGTTGAACAGATAAGCCTGGTATGCGAGCAGGGTTCTGAGGTCAACGGGTTCCTCCTTCTTAAGCGACCTGAGCGACATTGACCTGGCTATTGCCAGAATTCTTTTACGCCGGGTATCATCCCTTTCCATCAACGCCTTCCTGAGGCTGTTGTC
>CAZBQM010000026.1:0-24004 GCA_964494045.1 uncultured Rikenellaceae bacterium | reverse complement strand
CTGTTGTCGGCCAAAAGTTTTCCATCAACCACAGAATCATATTGTCTCTTCACTCCGCTTCTGATTCTCCTTTCCGCTGAGATTTCCTTTTCAGCCAGCGCTATCCTGCTGTCCCTTTCATCCAGAAGGATTTGTGTCTCCTCAAAATGCTTTTCCATGGCTGATACAGCAGAGTCAGTCTCGACGGAATTTTTGAGTACGATAGCTGCATATTGTTCAGCTGCATCCTTCCTTGCAGCCAGCTCTTTTGCACCTGATTCAGCATCTCTCAGTCTGTTCTGAGCCGAATATCGCTGGAAGACGGCATAGATGGTAATCAGGGAAGCCAGAAGGGCGGTTACTCCCAGAATCCCTGACAGGATGCGGTTTTTTCTTGTTTTTTGCCTGCGGAGCAGGTATTTTTTGTTTTCTATTTCATGGAACTCCTTTTCGCTGGTCCTCAGATAAACCATTGCTCTTTCAAAGGCCGGATCGTACCGTTGTGCCCATTCGAGTCCGGGTTTATTTCTGTTCCTCCATTCAATAGCTGTCTGAAGATCAGGTTGGCCAAGAAGGCCAGTCCTTCCCTGCTGGAAGAGTGCCGAAGCCTCCGAAAGCAACATATAGACCTTAACGGATGCGGCCTCTTCATCAACCCATGTCCTGAGTCTTTCCCATCCGTCAATAAGGCAAGTGTAAGAAATATCTATGACAGTATCCCCGTCGAGGATCACATCCGGGCCCGGAGTGAGAAAAGAGACT
The DNA here is from genome assembly GCA_964494045.1 of uncultured Rikenellaceae bacterium. Lineage (GTDB taxonomy): Bacteria > Bacteroidota > Bacteroidia > Bacteroidales > VadinHA17 > LD21. The sequence continues at coordinate 23,263 of CAZBQM010000026.1, read as the reverse complement.
GCCGGATCCCGGAATCTGTCGATGACAGAACCAAGTTCATCAGTGGTGCTGCCGGTTACTGACAGCAGCGAAGAAAATGTAAGGGGACGTCGTATTGCCCTGTTGTCATTTCCTTTACCCGTTATTGCCTTGAAAAGCTTTTCGCAGATACGTTTTTTATCCTCATCCAGATGACTGTAAATATCATCTCCGTGAAGTGATACCGAAACTCCTACCTTTCCGGTTATCCTGTAATCGGTCAGACTCAAAGGATTCCCATAATAGCCTGATTGCTCCCACTGTTCCCAGGTCCTCATAAGTGCATGCTGAAGAAGCGGAAGCGCACCCGGATCCTCTCCTGCATCAGCAGTCAGAACTCCAATCAGTTCATCGTCAACCGCTGCTTCAGCTTTCAATACGGGTTTCTCTATTACATCCCTGTAATAATCACGGCCCATCCACTGGACAATATGATTACTGTTATTAATAAGCCTGGTAAAGGCCTTGAAGTGTGACAAGGCCGGGATCTGACCCGCATCCATTGCCACCACAACAAATATTTCAGGCGATATAATTCCGACAGCTTCCGTCAGCAGGTCTATCAGTCTGGCAGTCCGTTCCTGCCTCTCATCCTGCTTCTGCCGTATGTCAGATCTGAGTACCTCGCCGAACCTGTCAGCCACAATCAGTAACTTCCTTTTCCCCTCAGCGGCTATCTTTCTGAAAACCCTTTCTGCCGATCCCTTACCTGCCCTTACGACTTCATCTGTAAATTCTTTGCATTCATCGTCAGAACAGAAGGATGAAAGTTCATTGTACAAAACATTTACAAATCCGGAAAGGGGGTCATCTCCGGGGCAGAAATACAGTACCTTAACACCTTTGTCGCCGGCACCGGTCATTGAGGTAAGCCCTGGAATGATGATACAGTTTATGATCGATGTCTTCCCGCTTCCCGGAGATCCGGTTACAGCCATAAACCTGTTAGTCAGAAGCTTAGTGAGTATCTCAGCACTTTCAGCTTCACGGCCGAAAAACAATTCCTTCTCATCCGTGTTGTAAGGCCTCAGACCCGGAAAGGGATTATTTAAAAATATCTTTTCTTTAACCGAAGACATATTTGGAAGAGTTATTCTTCATTGATTTCCAGAAGTTTTATAATATCATGTGCATGATCGGGATGAAGGAGGCAGAACTCATGAACAGTGGGAAGTGGAAGCAGGTACCGGTAACTGTAGTTTCTTCCCTTCATGGAGTTTAGTTTTTCTTCAACATCCTTCCTGTACTCGTGTAAAACATGGAGATCAGGCTTTCCACCTTCCTCCCTGAAGCTCCAGAGGACGTAACCCGGACCAGTATAACCCGGTATGGGATCGTGACCTGAAATAAACTGCATTTTCCCTGCAACAGCTAACAGAAGTTCCTCATTGATACTCCTGAAAAATGAGGAAAGAAAAAGTGTTTTGTTCCTGACAAGTTCCCCTTCATGAATTTCCCCGCTGACAATCCTGTCAATGTGCTTTTTATCGCTCAGCCTTGGAGACAGGAACGTGTAGCTCTCCATGTCATTTCTGAACAGGAGCAGGGCAGCTTCCTCCCTCAGAATGGCCTCCCTGCTGAATAAAAGAGCAACAACCGATTCTCTTGTATTTCTGTCTTCCAGGCTCCTTATGGATCTGACAGCTTCCACCTTTGTCCATACCCCGGCCACATTATAATCGCAGTTTATGAGATCCTCAAGAATTCCGGGGTATTCCGGGATCTCTGATGGAAAGAATTTTTTAAGCTTACGGTACTTTTTTTCTTCGGATGCCGGATCAGAAAATGAGCCGTCCTTTTCGGGCTGGGGATCGCCCGTAATATTAGAGATTATCTCTGGTAACTCTCTTCCGGGAGTGTCTTCCTCATGGATGACGGAAAACGATCTCAGGGACCTGAGGGATTTCAGGGATTCGGCGTCGATGATTTTCAGCAAACCTGCCAGAAAGAAAGTCCACTGACTGTATTCCCTGTTGATCTCTTTCAGCAACGCAGGATTGTTATTACGATTCAGGCATATCTTAACAGAAAGGAGCCAGACTATTGTGGAGCTTACCTCGCAAATAAGAGGAACCAGTTTCAGGGTCTCATCCTTACCTACAACATATCTGCATTTTACAAGATGTTCAAGAACCAGTTCACGGATATATCTTGAACCCGACCAGAGGCGGGAATAGATGAATTCCATGTTCACGTCGTTACAGGATGATCCCAGAATCCTTATGATGGCAACCGATACCGAAGGATTTCCTGACGAGACCAGGTAGTATCTCCTGAGATCGCTGCCTGCTTCCTGACCCATTGACTGCAGTACATCAAATGCATCGCCTGCAAGCTCACTATCGGAGAGGCACATACACACCTCCTGGGTCATCTCTGATATCCTGAATTTCCCGATGATATAAAGTGCCATCCTCCTCACCCCGGGATTTTTATCCTTGAGTAAACGGAGGATCTCGGTGGTCTGGGGCCTGCGTGTCGAGGCAAGGATAGTTCGTGCGATGTCCATAATATCGTTGGCCGGCGGAGGATTGAATGAGGCGCCCTCTGTTTTGCGGATCTTCCTTTCGTGTTCCTCAATAAGCTCAGCAGCTTCCGATGCTTTTTGCCTCAGGCTCTCACTCAGCCGTTTATCAGCTGTCAGCTTTTTAAGGGCGGGATGCAGCGACAGGTCACAGACCGACATGGCTTGTGAAATAAGCCGCTGGAAGAACCATTGATTTGAAGTATTATCCAGAAGACTCAGATCCCCGGTTACAAGGCGGTAATATCCTAAACGAAACAACCATTCTCCTGACAGCCTGCCTTCAGGAATTACTTGATTGCCAAATCCATCGGAGGAAATTTCGCTCGTCATAAATTCTTATAAAGGATATCTCTGTCGAAGCACGAAAACCAGTTAGTCACTAAAATTAAGAAAATATTATCAATAATCAGCCTTTCAGTCTCTCCAAAACAAGATCAGTAAGACAGGAACCGGTACATGAAAAGGCATCGACTATCATATCTGCTCTATTGTACCAGTTCTCTCTTTCGCTGAGTTTTTCAGTTATATATCCCTCAAGATCCTCTTTCCTAATATTCTGAATCAGGGGTCTGACAGTTGAGGAGTTTTCGAGTCTGCTCTTCAGCACACCGGGTGTAAGCTTCAGATAGATAGTAAGTCCGGTCTTCAGCATAAACTCCAGATTACCGTTAAAACATGGTGTTCCGCCCCCGGTTGAGATAACAATATCAGAATCGGGATTCAATGCCGTCAACACCCTGGTCTCCGTCTCCCTGAATCCCGTTTCTCCTGATGTTTCAAATATCTCATGGATCTTTTTTCCGGTCTCTGTTTCAATAAGATTATCCAGGTCGGCATATCTCCAGCCGAGAGATGCAGCCAGTTTTTTCCCTGCTGTGGTTTTGCCGCAGCCCATGAAGCCTATTATGTAGATAATTCTGCCGTGAGTCATCACAGTTCCAGTTTCATCTGAGTCGGATCATCGTAGGTTTTAGGATTATCAGGTTTTTCCATGTCTTCAGCTTCTTCTTCATCTTCATCGTCGACGGCGGGAGGATTAATCTCCTTTTTGACCACTGGTTCTATTTCCTGAATATTGTCAACCATAAAGCTTGTGAGACGTTTCCCTTTGGCTTTATAGCTTTTCACACCAATGAATTCAGACACTTCAATTATTTCGGTTTCACGTGTCTTGTGTTTTCCCCCGAAATGGATCTCAAAACGCGGGTATTCAACCTCGGTAATGCTGATAAGTTTTGAACCCGGGAACTCACTGATAAAACAGAGAGGCCTTTCCGACTCCTCTATGGTAAATCTTTTAAGGTAGTAGAACTTAAGTTCCTCGTCCCAGTATACCACCGAATATACCTTTCCGGGCCTGAATTTTTCGATAAGCAGGATGTTTTCCTCGAAATGGTTGGAAAGGTCGAAGCCTGTGATTCTGAAAAAGCCATCCCTGGTTATGACCTGTATCCTGTCATCGGCAATGAATTCTCCAAGAAAAGTACCCCTGCCGTCAACATTCAGCCTGTAAACCGCATCATCGAACCAGATCTTCCTGCCTCCAAGCGTTGAAAGGCCCTTCTCCTTAAGGCTGATCTTATGAACCGGGTTACGTGTCAGGATGTTACCCATCGATGACTTGCCCTTGATGGCAAGCTGACCGAAGTCGAATTCGAAAACCAGCTTCTTTAGCCGGGCTCTTGGCTTATGATGGACCTTTATAACCTCAGCCTCACCATTGGGGTTGGCGCTGAAGTAGATGATCTTTGAACCGGGTGTTCCCCTTGTCAGGTTGTACTCCTTGTCGCGGGTAAGACCGGTAATCGGACAACGTTTCACCATCAGTGGGCCATCCTTCCCATCCTGGTATACTATATTATAAATAGTACGTTCGTCATTTTTCAGAAAGATCTGGGCATAAAGGATGTCGTTACCCACAAATACTTTCTCTGCAATCCTGGTTACAAGAAAGCCGCCGTCTTTTCTGATTGCTATTATATCGTCAATATCCGAACAGTCACAAATAAACTCATCCTTTTTGAGACCGGTTCCAATGAAACCTTCCTTGTAGTTTATATAAAGTTTGGCATTGTTAGCCACCACCTTTGTAGCCTCGATGGTGTCAAAACTTCTGATTTCCGTCTTTCTCTCACAGCGGCTACCGAACTTTTTCTTTATCTGCCTGAAATAGTTGATTGAATAGTTGATTATATTCTTAAGGTGATTCCTTACTTCTTCAAGGCTTATCTCGATTTCCCTGATATGTTCATCAGCTTTCTTCGAGTCATATTTTGATATCCTTTTAATCTTAATCTCTGTCAGATGTATAATATCATCTCTGGTAACCTCCCTGAAAAGATTCTTTTTGAATGGTTCAAGTCCGGCGTCAATGGCACTGATAACCCCTTTCCAGGTTTCGCACTCTTCAATATCGCGGTAGATCTTCTCCTCAATAAAAATCTTTTCAAGCGAAGACATATGCCACTCTTCCATCAGTTCATTTTCCCTGATCTGAAGTTCAGTCTTCAGAAGATTGACAGTGTTGTCGGCAGAATGGCGAAGGATGTCGGAGACACCCATAAAGGAAGGTTTACTGCCTGTAATGACACAGGTATTGGGGGAAATCGAGTATTCACAATCTGTAAAGGCGTACAGGGCATCTATTGTCTTGTCGGGCGACACACCCGGTACCAGGTGGATTACTATCTCAACATTCGCCGAAGTATTGTCATCTATCTTCCTGATTTTGATCTTGCCCTTCTCGTTGGCTTTTATTATCGAATCGATGAGAGTAGTGGTTGTCTTTCCGAAAGGCAGATCAGTGATGACCAGTGCTTTCTTATCCTGCTTCTCAATTTTAGCCCTTACTTTTACCGAGCCTCCCCTCTGCCCGTCGTTATATCTTGACACATCGATATACCCTCCGGTAGGGAAGTCGGGATAAAGGACAAAATCCTTTCCCGAGAGATAATCAATGGAGGCGTCAATAAGTTCGTTGAAGTTATGTGGAAGTATCTTTGAGGCTAGGCCCACTGCTATTCCCTCTCCACCCATTGCCAGAAGCAGTGGAAATTTGACGGGGAGTGTCACGGGCTCCTTGTTACGGCCATCGTACGAAAGTTTCCATTCAGTTGTCTTTGAGTTGAAAACTACCTCGAGTGCGAATTTGGAAAGGCGTGACTCTATATAACGCGGTGCTGCTGCGCCATCACCTGTGAGAAGGTTCCCCCAGTTACCCTGGGTATCGACAAGAAGATCCTTCTGTCCGAGCTGAACCAGGGCATCTCCTATCGAAGCATCGCCGTGGGGATGAAACTGCATTGTATGACCAATGATGTTGGCTACCTTGTTAAACCTCCCATCATCCATCCTCTTCATGGAATGAAGTATCCTTCTCTGAACAGGCTTAAGGCCGTCGTCGAGATGTGGCACTGCCCGTTCGAGAATGACATAAGATGCATAATCGAGGAACCAGTCCTGGTACATCCCCGAGAGTGCCGTTATTGAATGAAGGGCATCAAAGTCACCCGGAGATGTCATATCCTCCCTTTCTTCAGGTTTTTCAATTTCAAAATCCTGTTCTTCCATAGGTATCAGGCAATCTTTTGGTCAGCTGCAATATCCTCTTCCACAAGGTCTTCCTCAACTCTCAGGTTATCGATAATGAAATTCTGTCTTTCAGGGGTGTTCTTTCCCATATAAAATTCGAGATATCCGTTGATAGTATCTGTTTTCTTCATCCTGACAGGTTCGAGCCTTATATCCTTTCCGATGAAATGGATAAACTCATCAGGAGATATCTCCCCAAGTCCCTTGAACCTTGTGATCTCGGGATTTGGTCCCAGACTGGAAATGGCCTTTGCCTTTTCCTCCGGAGTATAGCAATATCTTGTTTCTTTTTTGTTTCTGACCCTGAAAAGCGGTGTCTGAAGGATATATACATGACCTTTTCTTACCAGGTCGGGAAAGAACTGCAGGAAGAAGGTCAGCATAAGCAGTCTTATATGCATCCCGTCAACGTCGGCATCAGTGGCAAGCACAACATTGTTATACCTGAGGTTCTCAATACCGTCCTCAATGTTAAGTGCTGCCTGAAGAAGGTTGAACTCCTCATTCTCATAAACGATCTTCTTTGTGAGGCCATATGAATTGAGGGGTTTGCCACGCAGGCTGAAGACAGCCTGGGTCTCGACGTTCCTTGATTTAGTGATACTCCCGCTGGCCGAATCGCCCTCGGTGATGAATATGGTTGAGTCGAGCCTGTTGGGGTCATTGGTATTATAATGCAACCTGCAGTCCCTTAACTTCCTGTTATGGAGGCTCACTTTCTTTGCTCTTTCCTTTGCCAGTTTCTGGATCGAGGAGATGGCTTTTCTTTCCTTTTCCGAATCAAGTATCTTGCGCTGAAGGATCCTGGCAGTTTCAGAGTTTTTATGGAGATAATCATCAAGCTGTTTCTTAATAAATTCCCCGATGAAATAGCGGATCGAAGTGCCGGAGGGTCCCATATCCTTTGAACCCAGTTTGGTTTTTGTCTGTGACTCAAAAACCGGCTCTTCAACCTTGATGCTGACAGCGGCAATAATAGATGACCTTATGTCGGAAGGATCATAGTCCTTTTTGTAAAAGTCACGTATTGTCTTTACTATTGATTCCCTGAAAGCAATAAGATGTGTCCCTCCCTGGGTTGTATTCTGTCCGTTGACAAAGCTGTAGTAATCCTCGCCGTACTGTATCCCGTGGGTAAGGGCGATCTCAATATCTTCTCCCCTGAGATGGATAATCGGGTAAAGCCCCTCCTTGCTCATGTTCTCATTCAGAAGGTCTTCAAGTCCGTTTTTCGAAAAGAACCTGGTACCGTTAAAGTTGATAACCAGTCCCGAATTGAGATAGACATAATTCCTGAGCAGAGAATCTATATATTCTGACACGAAGTGATAGTTGCCAAACAAAGCCTCATCGGGTTCAAAAACAACCTCAACGCCATTCTCATCATCAGTAGGTCTTTGCTGATGTTCCTTTGTTATTATTCCATGCTCAAACTCCGTGATCCTTTCCTGTCCGTCGCGTACCGACCTTATTATGAACCTGCTCGAGAGTGCATTCACAGCCTTCACACCTACACCGTTGAGGCCGACCGACTTCTTGAAAGCCTTTGAGTCGTACTTTGCACCGGTATTCATCCGCGAAACAACTTCCGTCAGCTTCCCGAGAGGAATTCCCCTGCCAAAGTCGCGTATCCTTACCTCACGGCCATTGACCGACACATCAATCTTTTTTCCGAAACCCATCATGTGTTCATCAATGGCATTGTCCATAACCTCCTTGATAAGCACATAAATGCCATCGTCATGTGATGATCCGTCACCAAGTTTGCCGATATACATACCTGGCCTCAGCCTGATATGTTCGCGCCATTCCAGGGTCTTAATATGTTCTTCCGAATACCCGACAACCGACATTTTCAGAATTTTTGCGCAAATATAACTAATTAGAGGAGGCACCTGCCTCTTAATTTTTCAACAAAATGCCGTATTTCTTACCGGAAAGGGGGGCGGAATTTTATGAAAAAGAATATGATACTGATTAAATGCGGGTTTAAAATTCCCGGCAGTTGTTCACAATCTCATTCACCCGCTATTCCCATCTGCTTCATCAGAAGCGCGGCGTTCATCCTGTGAGTAACTCCGTCGCGAAGCAGGTAATCGAAATAAATCTCATCCCCGTCTATGTCGATCTCAAAACATTTGTTGACAACCTTTCCTGGATACTCTGTCTCCATATCTCCGAGTGAGGTGTCGTGGGTTGCTATGAGCCCAGAAGCGCCAAGGGTGACCAGTTTCTTCAGGAAAAGCTTCGAGCCCAGACTCTTATCGTTCGAATTGGTACCTTTGAGGATCTCATCCAGCACGAAAAATATCTCTTCTCCTGTCTCAAGCCTTTCCTTTAGTATCTTAAGCCTTTGCAGTTCAGCATAGAAATACGACTCGTTGTGGCTTAGCGAATCGGTTGTGCGCATACTCGTGAACATCCTCAGGTCCCTCATGGTCAAAGCAGAAGCACATACCGGAGCACCTGTACGGGCCAGGACAATATTTACGGCAACGCTTCTCAGGAAAGTGCTCTTCCCTGCCATGTTAGCCCCCGTTATAATAAAGACCTGACCTTTTTCCATGGTGATGTCATTTGTGATCCTCTTTTGTCTGTCGAGAAGAGGATGTCCCAGTCCTTCGGCCTTAAAAACGGGCCCTGAGTCAGAAATGACAGGATAGGCATAGTCGGGGTTATTATAGGCATGGTTTGCCAGGCTGATGAGACCGTCTATCTTACCTATCTGATCTATCCAGAAGGGAAGATCTTTTTTCACCGCTTCCCTCCATTTCCGAAGCCTTATGACACATCTGATATCCCACAGGAACAGTCCGTTAAGTATAACACCCGCGAACATATTAAGCCTTGTATCGAACGACTTTATTATCGCGTTGAACTCCTTTATCTTTCCTGCTGCCGAGCTGTCTTCTGAACAGAGAGTGTTCCTGACCGAAACCAGCAATGGGGAACTGAACTCTTCGCTCTCAAATGTTCTAATCAGTTCCATAATAAGCGACAGGTAACCATGCCTTCCTGTCACAGTCAAATGAATCGCATTGATCCTCTTCAGATATATTCCCTCAATCAGCAGGTTGACAAGGAAGAAAATGATAAATACGTTCGCCGGGATCAGCGACACGACCGCCAGTACCAGACTGATGACTGCTGCGGCCGGACAAATGACGGAGAGTGATTTCAGCAGGGGCGATTGCAGAGTATCTCCGGCTTCTGAAAGCCACCTGTAAAGTGCCTCCATACCGCTGATGTCCGACCTGCCCCCGGGCCCTGCGGCCATGAAGCTCTGCCTCCATTCCGGCTTTAACGACAACTCCCTGATTGCCTCCTGCCTTTCCCTGAGGTCTTCTCCTTCCGGACAACTTCCTGTAAGCCATGAAGCAAGGATCCTGCTCCCGTGTCCCGTGACCGTCCTGTTGAGGTAGCTGAACATGGAATCATCTCCGAAAAGATCAATATCCTCAGAATAATCGTGCGAACGGTCACGATGTTCTGCACCGCCGTCAAATTCTGAATAATCTCCATTAAAAGCTTTCAGCTCATTGATATTGATCCTTACAAGGTTTTCATAAAGACGGATCCGGGACGATGAAAAGCTGAACCTCTTGACAAGAAAAAGAAACAGAATAAGTGTACATAGAACACCAGATGTCCCGGCCAGGGCATTACAGGTGAAAAGCATGACCGAAATGACCACTCCGGCAAGGAACAGCACAAGCCTCATCCACGATATTACCGACAACTTCCTCTGCTCTTTTGCAAGAAGAAGTTCATAGCGGTCCTTTAGCGATTCATAAATCCCTTTAATGTCTTCCCTTTTCATTCATGTAACATCTTGCCGAGACCACATAAACTGACCTCTTCATATAATAATCTGATTTCCTGCTGTCGAAATTCCATTCCCATTCATTGTTGAGATTTCCTGCAGGAAGATCCGCCAGCAGTGACGGAATGATTCTCTTCTTCCCTCCCGGGCCGGTTTCAATTTCTGAAGTGTCAGTTATCAGAACTGAATCGTGCCTAAGCAGGTAACTGAGATGCCTTTGCTGTATCTCCCTTTTCAATCCGGTGAGATCATCGGCCGGCATAAGTGAATGCTTTTCAAGAAACCTGCATGGCAGTGCCTCAAGCTGGGTAAGCAGATTCAGGGATACAATCATCCCCTGTTCATATCCGGGTTCGTATCCGGGAACCGTGATGTCGTCCCTTCTCAACCTTTTTCTGAAAAGAGAGATACCGCCGCATTTTTTCCAGACTTCATCAACAAGACCTCCGGTAACATCCTCCTCCCTGAGTTCAATATTTCCAAGGTTTTCTACCTTTTCCCTTATCATGGGAGGATGGATAATGTCGATAAGGTAAATTTTCTCTACCATGCCGGCGAGTTCCCCGAGCGGAAGGTCGAGAAGCCATCCGCTGCCCAGTACCGTCAGAATGGCAGGCTTGCAGCTTTTTACTGAACTGAGGATGAAATCGCGGCATCTTCCCAGATGAAGGTCCCAGCCTCCTTCCTGGTTAATGTGCCTGAATACAAGTCCCTGCTGGTAGTCGTAGTACCCCATCCTGTAAAGCATTCTCCTGTATCCGGCATCTCTTGCCATAGTTTCAGTTCCCGTTTCTCAGTTTTTCAAGCTCTTTCTTCATATATTCACTGAACCATAAGGCCAGTTCATCGTGATTGTCAGTCACAAACCCCGAAGGTTCAACAGGATCCAGCACCCTTATCCTCACCCTGTGACCGTTCCTGAAAACAAGGCCATGTTTTGGCAGAATATCTCCCGTACCATCAATAACCACAGGCAATATCGGTACTGCTGCCGATATGGCAAGCTGGAAAGCCCCTCTTTTAAAAAACCCTATCTCTCCGTCAGGCGACCTTGTACCTTCGGGGAAAAACATAACCGATGTGCCCCTCTGAAGACATGAAAATGCATCATCCATCATACTTTCCTTGCTCTCACGGTCGCCCCTGTCGACTGTAAGGTAATCTGCCATTCTCAGATACCATCCAAGAAACGGCACTCTCATATTTTCTATTTTGGATACCCATTTAAAACGCAGGCAAAGACTGTTGACGAATAAAATATCAAGGATGGACTGATGGTTTGAAATCATCACGAAGACTTTCCCCCGGAGTTCCTTTCCGGTCCGTTTTGTTTCAAACTTCCATGCCGGCATTATATGGCAAAACAGCCACGACTGATAAACGAGCATCATGTGAGTGACTGTTCTTTTCCTGTCGAAGGGCAGAACCAGCACCCATACAACAAAGGTGACGGGGAAAAAGACCAGGATGTACAATAGTCCGGTCAACCATACAAGAACCGACCTGAGAATGTCCATAAACAATACCATCGAATTGCCATTCAGAGCTTTGCAGGGAACAGGCATTAAACTGCCTTACAGGCTCCGAATTAATAATCCAAAGTAGTGTTTTTATCCGGAATCTGTTCCTGTGGGGTATAAAATATGGCCGTTTAGGTCAAAACAGGCTGAATATGAAATCCTGGTCAGTATCCATACCGGTTCCGGCCAGTCTTTCCCTGATTTCCAGGGGCATATGCCTGCAGCCTTCAAGCCTCTTACCGGCCTCTTCAAGCTCTTCCACCCCTTTAATGCAACATTCTGCCACGATACCGTTCCTGACGAACAGATTAATAGTGTATGAATTACATTTGTATTCTGACGAAGCGGAAAAATGGTACTCAGGACCATATCCGTAATTCCATTCCCAGGTATGGTATTTGTCCTGAGCTATCTTTGAAGCTTCAGCAATTTCATTTGCCGGAAGTTGGATGACTGTTGTTCCCGGGATATTATCTGCAAACCACTCAGCCATGGCATTCCTGAAATCACGGATTTCCCTGTATGGGATAGTCAGTGCGGAGATGTTAGTTACCTTCGAGGGATTTGAGTTGACTGCCCTGGTTCTGTAATTGTGTGTATCCTTCCTTAACGATCTCCTCAGCCTGTCAAGATCGGTATTGAACAGAATAGTCCCGTGGTGCAGAACCCTTTCCTTCCAGACATGTTCAGCGTTGCCCGAAATCTTCAGTCCGAGTGTCTTCAGATCGTTTTTTCCCTCCAGAGAAGCTTTGACACCTGCTGTTTCAAGGAAGCTTATTACCGGCGCGGTGTACTTCCTGAAATCGATCTGACTGCCTTTCTCACTGTTAGCCAGGAAAGAAAAGTTAAGGTTACCGCGATCATGATAAACGGTCCCTCCGCCTGAAATACGCCTGACAACAGGAATGTTGTTTTCAGTTATATAGCGGGTATCTGCCTCACGGTGGGCAACCTGGTGTTTCCCGATGATAACGGAAGGGCTGTTTATCGCAAGAACAAGGTACTCATCGTCGCTGTTTTTCAGCAGGTATTCTTCGAGAGCCAGGTTAAAGTAAGTATCCTCAGAATCGTTTAAGATACAATACATAACTGCATTTCTTTTAGTATCCGGTACTGATCCCGGGCATATCAGGAGCCATCAGGTCCTGTCCGGGCTCATTCCTTCAGGAACCACGAACCTGGTTTCAGGAGTCTGTTGCACGCAAATATGAACAACCTGTACATGCTCCATCCTATAAGGGCTCCGAACAGGGATCCGCAGATCACGTCGCCCGGATAGTGGACACCGGCATATATCCTGCTGTAGCCAACGATAAGTGCCCATAGGACAATGGAGATTGTATACCATCTTTTTCTGATGACGAGAATGCTCAGCATGGCAACGTTGAACGCGTTTGAAGCATGTGAGGATATAAATCCGTAAGTGCCGCCGCATCTTTCACCAATAAGGTGCACCTGTCCGGCCAGGGCGGGTTCATGACAGGGGCGTGGACGGTCGACAATATTCTTGATTATAACCGATCCTCTGTCGGCGAAAAGAACTGACAGTGCAATAATTATAAGAAAGAGCCAGAATTTCCTTCCCAGTTTTTTGCTGAAGATATAGATCAGAGCCAGGTAAAGAGGGACCCACGTCAGTTTTGCAGTGATAATGAACATCACCTTATCCATGAACTGTGAGTTCAGCGAATTCAGGAAAAGAAAGAGTTGCTGATCGAGTTGTTCAGGCATATTCAATAACTGTTCAGAAGTTTCCAGATCATATCCTTCAGGGTATTTATTCCTTCGCCTGTAAGGGATGAGAAAAATACACGTGGCAGGTCGGGCAGGTCCTTTCTTAACTCATTTCTGAGCTCTTCGTCGAGGAGGTCAGCTTTTGAGATTCCAAGGAGCCTCTTTTTATCGAGCAGCTCACTGTTATACATTCTCAGTTCATTCAAAAGTATCTCATATTCCTCCCTGATATTCCTGCTGTCGGCTGGAATGATAAACAGAAGGATGGGGTTTCTTTCGATATGTCTCAGAAACCTTATGCCCAGTCCTTTGCCCTCATGAGCTCCCTCAATGATACCTGGGATGTCGGCCATAATGAAAGACTTGTTGTCGTAATAGCTTACTATGCCAAGGTTTGGGACAAGGGTGGTAAACGGATAATCGGCTATCCTGGGTTTTGCTGCCGATACCACAGAAAGAAGAGTTGACTTTCCTGCATTCGGAAATCCCACAAGGCCCACATCAGCAAGTACCTTCAGCTCGAGGATGAAAGCATCCTCCTCCCCCTGTTCTCCGGGCTGGGCATAACGTGGAGTCTGGTTTGTGGCCGACTTGAAATGGACATTACCCAATCCGCCTCTTCCGCCTTTAAGAAGTATTTTTTCCTCTCCGTCTCCGGTGATCTCGAACATAAGCTCACCTGTACTTTCCCTTTTTGCTGAAGTGCCAAGAGGTACCTCTACAATTACATCATTACCTTCGGCTCCGGTCGACTGTTTTGCGCCTCCCGACACACCGTTACCGGCAAAGATATGCCGCTGGTATTTAAGATGAAGAAGGGTCCACATCTGTGCATTACCCTTCAGAATTATGTGCCCTCCCCTTCCTCCGTCACCTCCGTCGGGTCCGCCTTTCGGGATAAATTTCTCCCTCCGGAGATGGGCCGATCCTGCCCCTCCGTTACCTGAACGGCAATAAATCTTGATATAGTCGACGAAATTGGATGAGCTCATCTTTTTTATTAATTCATAATACCCCGTGTTTTTCCATTTTGACCCGGAAAAGATTCCGGAGAAGGAAAAACACAGAGTATCATATAAATATTAAAAGTAACTAAACAAATTTCTCCATCAGGCCGGCGAGCCTTCCGAAGATATCCTGTATCGATCCCATGCCGTCGACCGGCTGGTAAATGCCTCTCTCGCGGCAATAATCGATGATGGGCTCGGTCTTGGCTTTGTAAACGTCAATCCTGTTCTCGATTACTGCAGGATCCTTGTCATCGGGGCGGCCTGACAGGTCGGCCCTGAGAATAAGCCTTTTCACAAGCTCGTCGTGCTCCACATCGAGAACAAGCATGCTGTCGATCTTCATGCCTCTCTCATTCAGCATCTTCTCAAGTGCAATGGTTTGCGCAACTGTTCTGGGGAAACCGTCGAACAGAAAGCCCGAAGTGTTTTTTGTATTGTCAATTTTCGTTGCGATCATTTCTATCACAACTTCATCGGGGACCAGTTCGCCCTTGCTCATTATTGAGCTCATTTTCTTCCCCAGTTCCGTACCTGCAGCTATCTCGGCACGGAGCATATCTCCTGTTGAAAGATGTGTAAGATTGAATTTTTTTGCCAGCTGTACTGACTGTGTGCCTTTCCCTGATCCGGGAGGGCCAAAAATCAGAAAATTAACCATAGATTGAATTTTTATTATTTAACTTATAAGTGTATAAATCGACGGAAGGTTGCGGCCAAAGCCGTTATAATCGAGCCCGTAACCAACCACAAAATCATTTGGGATTTCAAAGCCTATATAGTCAAGGGGGATATCCTTCTTGTAAGATTCCGGTTTTAACAGGAGTGCTGCTATCCTGACCGATGCCACATCCCTTATCACCAGTTCGTCCACGATCCTTTCCAGGGTACCGCCCGAATCAATGATGTCCTCCACTACAATAATGTCCCTGTTCCTTATATCCTCATTCCAGCCAATAAGTTCCCTGACGATACCCGAAGAGTTGGTTCCCTGGTATGATGCTAGCTTAACAAAGGTTATCCTCGAACTGACCTTTATCATCCTGAACAGATCAGCCGCAAATACAAAGGCACCGTTGAGGATGCCAACAAAGACCACCTCTTTTGTGGCGTAATCGGCATTTATCTTCTCTGCCAGTTCAGCCACCCTGTTCCGTATGGCTTCCCCGGAAATATATTCCCTGAACTTTTTATCAAGTACGCAGATTTCCTTCATATAATTTCACAAATGTCAGCCGCTGCGAAAATATGAAAATAATAGCTTATTTTTGTCCTTATCAGTAAGTTAAATTATATTATTTATATGGAGCCACTTGTAAGTATAATAATGGGAAGCACTTCTGACCTGCCAGTGATGGAGAAAGCTGCCAAGGTACTCAATGATTTCAGGATCCCCTTTGAGATGAATGCCCTTTCGGCCCACAGGACCCCGGAAGATGTTGAGAAGTTTGCCAGGGCTGCTGCCGGGAGAGGAATAAAAGTCATTATTGCTGCAGCCGGAATGGCCGCCCACCTTCCCGGTGTCATTGCAGCAATGACTCCCCTGCCTGTTATCGGAGTTCCGGTCGATGCCTCTCTTCAGGGACTCGATTCCATCTTTTCGATTCTGCAGATGCCTCCCGGGATACCTGTCGCTACCGTAGGAGTCAATGCAGCCCAGAACGCCGGGATACTGGCAGCACAGATACTGGCAATATCCGACCCGGAGATAATGAAGGAAGTAACAGGCTTCAAAAGCAACCTGAAAAAGAAGATCGTTGAGGCAAACGAAGAACTGAAAAAGGTAAAATATCCTTTCAAGACAAACTGACCTGCCTGCCACGAGCCTTTGATATAGTTCATACAGGCACCGGATAAACAAACAGGTGTTTTGAGTTGCCCTGGTTTTTACCGGGTTAAAAAACAAAATTCTTCTAAAGAAAAAACCTTTACACTTTGACAGTAAAGGTTTTTTTTGTAAATTTCTGTTCTTAACAGAAACATTTTGTTCCCGCTGCACAAAATATCTGTTCTGTCACTTTTTCTTTTTCTGTCACTGCCTGCCACCGCGGGAAATCCCTATCGTTTTACCGGTGGTGCGGCAGAAGCAGGAGCGGGATATGCATGTGCCGGGAAACAGGATTTCTGGTCATCATTCCATAATGAGGCCATCCTGGGTATTACCCACTCCTTCTCAGCCGGAGTCTGCTATGAGAACAGGTTCAGTCTTGCCGAACTCTCGGCCAGAAGCGCTGCAGTTATCATTCCGGCAGGCAGGGCATCACTGGGCGGATTGTTTTCTGATTTTGGGTTTGAAGGACTCCGGAGGCATACCATCTCAGTGGCCTGTGGCATGCCCCTGAGCGAAAAAATATCCTCCGGCGTCGGACTTGATTATTTCATAGAAAACTGCCCTTCGGGATATAACGACCGCATGTTTATCACCTTCGGGGCCGGTATACTCATCTCGGCATCTGATAATATCAGAATCGGCATTCATATCTTCAATCCCCTGCCGGGAAACATAAGAAAAAAGAACCTGCCCATGACATTGAAAGCAGGAGTGGCATTCATACCTGATCCCGCACTCTACGCAGGGCTTGAGGCTGAGATGAGTACAGGGAATAACCTGGTGATTAAAACCGGTTTCGAATACGCAGCCTCTAAAAGGATATGGATAAGAGGTGGGTTCAGGACTGAAAACAGCTCCTTCAGCTTCGGGATGGGATACAGGCTGAAGGCAGTGAGACTCGACGTCGGCTTCCTTACCCATGAGAGACTGGGTATCACCTCATCAGTATCAATGATCTTCGCGTTAAAATAACAATGGCGAAAAAAAGACAGGCAGATGAAAAGATCATACAACCCGGTCAGGTTCTGCTTCCGGTATTTCACGGTGATGAAGACAGTCAGGGTATGGTTGATAACTCTGAAGGCTGCCAGGTTTCTGATATTACCGGCCTTGTTGATTGTCACGCTGACATTGAAGGGTCAGACTGAAGATCTTTCCGGGAGCGTAGTAAGCATAGCCGAAGAACTGGCAGGTGATGACTCAGGCACCGGAAATCTTGAGGAATTCACAGAAAGGCTCAGTGAGCTTACCGGTAATCCTGTCAAAATCAATTCAGACGACCCCGGCGAACTGGAAAGACTGTTCTTTCTCACAGATTTCCAGCTGAAAGCAATAACCGGTTACCGCTCAGAATATGGTTCTCTGCAGACGATATATGAAATAGCGAATATCACGGGGTTTGACAGGGCATTGGCAGAGATGATGGCTCCCTTCATCACCTTCGAAGAGAAAACCTCAACCACGGGAAAATACATATCGTGGAGGAACAGCCTGCTGGCAAGCGCCTACCTGAGAAGTACCGACAGAGAATCAGACAGCGAAGGTTCTCCTTGGAAACTTCTTTCAAAATACAGGTTCTCAGCCTCATCCTTCTCGGGTGGGATCACTGCTGAAAAAGATGCCGGCGAGTACTTTCCGGGTGCCACGGCCATTGCTCCTGACTTTACTTCTGCCTTTCTTTGTTATTCAGGTACAGGAATAATAAAAAAAGTTGTTGCAGGCGACTTCGGGATCAGGTTCGGAATGGGCAGTACCCTGAACACCGGGATAAGCACTGGTCTATCCCTTACCTCACCCGGATATATGTCGGGCAGAAATGAGATCAGGCCCCACACTTCTTCCGACGAATACAACTACTTCAGGGGGGTGGCTGCTGAAATTGGAAAAGGCAAAATCGGATTCTCTGCCTATTTCTCCGACAATCTCATTGATGCAAATCTGTACGGGGCGGAAAGCACTTCTCCGTCAGGCATTAAAAGTGTTTATACATCAGGATTGCACAATACTCCTTCACTCCTGATTAAAAAAGACAGGTTGAGGGAGATAAACTACGGGGCTTCTGTCTCGTACGACTTCCGGAACCTCAGGGTGGGCATACTATGGTCGGAAACACTCTTCCCTGCCGGGGAAGGCATTGCAGTAACGGAAGAAGACCCCTTCTCATTCTCGGGGAACCTGAACAGTAACTTTTGTTTTACATACAAGGCAGTGACAGGCAATATAATAAGCTTCGGTGAATTCTCGCTGAATTACGGCGGTTCACATGCCTTGATCCAGGGCTTATCTCTCAAAGCCTCCGGACGTTTGACTGTAAACCTGCTCTACAGAAACTATTCTCCCGGTTATACAACTTTTCATGGCAGGGCGCCCGGGACAACCAGCCGGACAGAAAACGAACACGGCCTGACCGGCAGCTTTACTCTTGAAGCTGCCAGGAACCTTTTCTTAAGTGCAGGATATAACCTCTCATATTACCCATGGAAAAGATACAGAACCAGTTTCCCCTCATATTCAGAGGCCGGGGAGATAAGACTCAGGTTTGAGCCCTCATCCTCATTTCAGATGGAACTCTCGGGCAGCCTGAAAGAATCGGTCTCCGATGACGATGCAGTGAATACCATACCCGGACAGTCAGACCTGAAGACATTAACCTGCAGGCTACTTGTTAAGTACGGAATTTCTGAAAATATGTCGCTTGTAACCAGGCTGTATTACAAAAATGCTTCACCGCGAGGCAGGGAAGGAACGGTCCTTTCACAGGATCTTATGTTTTCATTCCCTTCCTTCCCTGTCAGATTCTGGCTCAGGTTCTCTGCCTTCAATACTGATGACTGGGACACCAGGCTTTATGTCTATGAAAATGATCTGCTGCAGAGTTACAGCATACCAGCTTTATCGGGAAGTGGTTGCAGGAATTATGCCATGGTCAGGTGGGATGCAACCCAAAACTTAAGGCTCATAATGAAATATGGTATAACACTACCCCTGAAAGGTGACAACCAGAACACTTTCAGGGATGACTTCAAAATCCAGCTCTCACTGAAGTTCTGAACACTAAAGGTGGGTCAGGAAACGTGGGTTTTAATATCCCGGATATTAAGCTGCAGGTTTTTGTTACCCCTGAATTCATTCATCTCGATTGAATAACAGATGTCGAAGGGATTACCTCCTCTGATATATTCAAAGTGATCAGCCTGGCTGAAGGCTATGGCAGGAAAGCTTTTTATTCCGGAAGTCTCCTGACAGAGGTCAAGTTTAAGGTGTTCGCCGCTTGAGCCTACCATCCTTCCGGAACCTGTGTCAAAAACATTCCTGGTGACAAATACAGGCGACATGTTCTCAGGGCCAAAGGGCTGGAAAGTGTGGACCCCGTTGAAGAAATCATCATCTATCTCAGAAAATGACAGTTCAGCATCGATAAATATCCTTGGCATCAGCTGATCTTCAGTTATTGTGCTGTTTACGAACTGTTCAAACCTATCCATGAAAGGACGGATATTTTCCTTTTTAAGGGTCAGACCGGCAGCAAACATATGGCCTCCGAAGCTTTCAAGAAGGTCTCCGCAGGCTTCGATGGCCTGATAAAGGTCATAACCCTGAACCGACCGGGCCGATCCGGTTGCAAAACCATTTGACTCAGTTAAGATGACTGTAGGCCGGTAGTATGTCTCAATAAGGCGCGATGCAACTATACCGATTACCCCTTTTTTCCACGAGGGATTATAGAGTACCGTGGTTCTGGCATTCACGTTCGACTGATCTTCGGAGATCATTCTCATTGCCTCGGTTGTTATCGATCTGTCGACATTTCTGCGCTCGTTGTTGAAGTTATTGATCTCCTTGCTTATGAAGGAGGCAAGTCTCGGGTCATCCGATACAAGAAGTTCAACAGCCCTTCTCCCGGCCTCCATCCTTCCGGCGGCATTTATCCGGGGACCGATCTTAAAGACCACATCCTCGATGGTCAGGACTTTGTTAATTTCCGATTCCCTTATGATTTCTTTAAGGCCTGTCCGCGGAGCTTCGTTAAGCTGCTTAAGGCCAAAATAGGCAAGAACCCTGTTTTCACCGGTGATCGGAACGATATCGGAAGCGATGCTTACCGCAACCAGGTCGAGGTAAGGACTTATCAGGCTGAAGGGGATGCCATGAATGCGGGAATAAGCCTGGATCAGTTTAAAACCAACCCCGCATCCTGAAAGTTCCTTGTAGGGATAGCTGCAGAAAGGTTGTTTGGGATCAAGAACGGCAACTGCCTTTGGTATCTCGTCGCCGGGGTAATGATGATCGCATACAATGATATCGAGTCCTTTGGTCCGGGCATATTTCACTTTCTCAACAGCTTTAATCCCGCAATCCAGGGTGATCACTATCCTGCAGTTCATCTGGCTGGCGTAGTCGAGTCCCTCGACAGACAAACCATAGCCTTCCTTATAGCGGTCGGGAATATAGTATTCAACATTTGAATACTGCGACCTAAGGAACGAATACATCATTGCCACGGCTGTTGTACCATCGACATCATAATCGCCGTATACAAGGATCTTCTCATTCTTTTTAACTGCCGTTGAAATCCTTTCCACAGCAACACTCATGTCTTTCATCAGGAAAGGATCGTGAAGGTCGCCGAGTGAAGGATTGAAAAAAGCTCTTGCTTCATCTTTTGTTGTTATACTCCTCTGAACCATCAGGTTCGCCAGCGATTCAGGAACACCAAGCGATGCCGCAAGCTGCTTCATAACCGGGATATCTGCTTTGTCTTTTATGATCCACCTTTTATCCATTAGTTTCCTCTTTTATCCATTGAAGATCAAAAACCCTCTGCAGATTCCTTTTTACTATCTCCTTTGCTTTTTCAAAATCCTGTCTTACCCCGGTTTCCTTTTCAAGTGAAGTCACACCCTTGTCTGTAAACCCGCATGGATTGATATAACTGAAATATGAAAGATCTGTATTGACATTAAATGCAAATCCATGCATTGTCACAAACCTGCTGGCCTTAACACCTATGGCACATATCTTTCGTGCCCTCCCGCCAGTATCAGGATCGAGCCATACTCCGGTTCCTCCTGCCAGCCTCGAACCACTAAGGCCATATTCACCAATACTTGCGATTATCGCGTCCTCAAGCCTGTTTATATATTCCCTTAGCCCGATTCCTATCTCTTCCAGATCGAAAATGGGATACCCGACCAACTGGCCGGGGCCATGATAGGTTATATCACCTCCCCTGTCAATCCTGAAAAAAGTTGCATTTCTGGCCTGCAACTGGATAAAATCAACCAGCAGATTATTTTCTGATCCGCTTTTTCCGAGGGTGTAAACGTTCGGGTGTTCAACAAAAATCAAAGTTCCTGGTGATACAACTCTTGCGTCTGACTTTTCACATTCTTTTTTACTCTTTAGCAGGCTGTTGAAAATTTCTGACTGATAATCCCAGACATGCTTAAATTCTTTAATGCCAATATCTTTATATACAACTTTATAACTCAATTACAGCCGGACTTGTTATTTAAAACAAATATAATCAAATATGTGGTGCACATACATGTTTTTCTGCATGAAAAGATGACCTGACGAGCGGACTGCTCTCAACGTGTTCAAATCCAAGGCCGAGAGCCTGGTTCCGGTACTCTTCAAATTTCTCAGGTTCAACATATGTCACCACCTCCATATATCCCTTGTCGGGTCTCAGGTACTGCCCTACAGTAAGAATTGAACATCCCGCCTCCCGGAGGTCAGACATTGTTTCACAGACTTCCCCGTCGGTCTCTCCCAGGCCCACCATGAAACCCGATTTGGCAGGTTTCCCTGACGATGCGATATACCTGAGGACATCGAGACTGGTCTCATACCTGGCTTTTGTCCGGATAAGCGGAGTCAGTCTTCTTATTGTTTCAATATTGTGTGAAATGATTTCCGGTCCGGCATCGATGATCTTCTGAATATCCGCATGATTTCCGTTAAAATCAGGGATCAGGGTCTCGATTGTTGTACCGGGATTGACCTCCTTTATAATTCTGATGGTTTCGGCCCAGAAACCGGCACCTCCGTCAGGCAGGTCATCACGGTCGACTGAGGTGATTACACAATGCTTCAGATTCATAATCCTGATGGCCCCGGCAAGCCTGGCCGGTTCTTCAGGATCAGGCGAAAGTGGCCGGCCGGTCTTTGTGGCACAAAATCTGCAGGCCCGGGTACAGATATCACCCAGGATCATGAATGTGGCAGTACCAGCATTCCAGCACTCCCCGATATTGGGACATCTGCCGCTTGTACAAATGGTATTGAGCCTGTTAAGTTCAACAATCCGCTTGACTCCGGAGTAGGTAGCGCCACTGGCTCTCTGCATCTTAAGCCATCCTGGTAATCTTCTGCCTTCCTGCATATCCTGATTTTTGAGACAACAAAGGTACTGTTTTTAAACCGGGCACAAAAATGATACCATCTGGTGAACTGACACATATAAAAAGCCTGATCCAATGGCAGAAAAATTAACACTGCTTAAAGCACCTGTTCGTGATAAGGGAATTTATTCATTATATTTGTTCCAGAACTCTGCCTGGTCCGGGCAGAACGGATCACCGGGCTGAATATGGTCTTTTTTATTAATGCAATGGAAACCCTGTCAGAAGAAACAAAAAACGGCATACATGCCGCTATAATAAATAACCTGAATGCCACCAGAAAATGGACAATGTTTCTTTCTGTCCTTGGTTTTATTGTTCTTGGCTCTCTTGTTCTTATGAGTCTCCTGACCACTACATTCCTTACCTTATTCAAACCTGAGGAGACACCTCTTGGCCTTACTGAATCAATTCTTATAGGAGCTTCAGCTATTATTATCCTTTCCGGCTTTTTATCCGTATTGTATCTTTTCAGCTTTTCAAGGCACACCAGGAACTATGTCCAGAACTCCGACAGGAATGAACTGACAAAAGCATTCAGGGCACTCAGATTATTCTTTACCTCCGTAGGTATCATGGCTCTCCTTATCATTTCGACCTACCTTTTTGCCCTGGTGATGGTCGGATCTTCTCTTTCTCTTCTGTCAGGCAATTAGGAAACCGGGAATTTTCCCCGGTATTAATATCCTTCTTTGAGAGTACTTCTCCATTGTTGCAGAAGCAGCTATTTTCCATATCTTTGCACAAATTTTTTCAAACAGTATGAGTAACCATATTCTAAGTGAACAGGAACAGATCAGGAGAG